>NZ_CP014692.1:3332500-3425000 GCF_002005445.1 Acetobacter aceti | reverse complement strand
CTCCGCGAAATCTATTGAGGTAGATCGTCAGGTGTTGACCCCGGGGGGTAGAGCACTGGATGGGCTAGGGGGGCCCAAAGCCTTACCAAACCTAACCAAACTCCGAATACCCGGAAGTTTAGCCTGGCAGACAGACAGTGGGTGCTAAGGTCCATTGTCGAGAGGGAAACAGCCCAGACCACCAGCTAAGGCCCCTAAATCGTGGCTAAGTGGGAAAGGATGTGGGGATTCCAAAACAACCAGGAGGTTGGCTTAGAAGCAGCCATCCTTTAAAGAAAGCGTAATAGCTCACTGGTCTAATAGAAACCCTGCGCCGAAAATGTAACGGGGCTCAAGCCACGTGCCGAAGCTGTGGGTGCATACTATGTATGCGCGGTAGCGGAGCGTTCCGTAAGTCTGCGAAGGAGACGGGGTGACCCTCTCTGGAGATATCGGAAGTGCGAATGCTGACATGAGTAGCGACAAACAGTGCGAGAAACACTGTCGCCGTAAGTCCAAGGTTTCCTGCGCAAGGTTAATCCACGCAGGGTTAGTCGGCCCCTAAGGCGAGGGCGAAAGCCGTAGTCGATGGAAATCAGGTTAATATTCCTGAACCTGCCAGAAGTGACGAATGCGAGATGTTGTCAGTCCTTATCGGATTGGACTGGCTTTTTGAGCATTCCAGGAAATAGCTCTGGCGTATAGACCGTACCCTAAACCGACACAGGTGGACTGGTAGAGCATACCAAGGCGCTTGAGAGAACGATGCTGAAGGAACTAGGCAAATTACTCGCGTAACTTCGGGATAAGCGAGACCCGTAGGTGGGCAACCATTTGCGGGTGGCACAGACCAGGGGGTAGCGACTGTTTAGTAAAAACACAGGACTCTGCGAAGTCGAGAGACGACGTATAGGGTCTGACGCCTGCCCGGTGCCGGAAGGTTAAGAGGAGGTGTGAGAGCACTGAATTGAAGCCCCGGTAAACGGCGGCCGTAACTATAACGGTCCTAAGGTAGCGAAATTCCTTGTCGGGTAAGTTCCGACCTGCACGAATGGCGTAACGACTTCCCCGCTGTCTCCAGCATCGGCTCAGCGAAATTGAATTCCCCGTGAAGATGCGGGGTATCCGCGGTCAGACGGAAAGACCCTATGAACCTTTACTGCAGCTTTGCAGTGGCATCAGAGACATTCTGTGTAGGATAGGTGGGAGGCTTTGAAGCAGGGGCGCCAGTTCCTGTGGAGCCATCCTTGAAATACCACCCTGAATTTTTCTGATGTCTAACCGCGACCAGTAAGCCTGGTCCGGGACCCTGCATGGTGGGCAGTTTGACTGGGGCGGTCGCCTCCTAAAGTGTAACGGAGGCGCGCGATGGTGGGCTCAGGCCGGTCGGAAACCGGCTGTCGAGTGCAATGGCATAAGCCCGCCTGACTGTGAGAGTGACAGCTCGATCAGAGACGAAAGTCGGCCATAGTGATCCGGTGGTCCCGCGTGGAAGGGCCATCGCTCAACGGATAAAAGGTACTCTAGGGATAACAGGCTGATCTCCCCCAAGAGTCCACATCGACGGGGAGGTTTGGCACCTCGATGTCGGCTCATCACATCCTGGGGCTGGAGCAGGTCCCAAGGGTTCGGCTGTTCGCCGATTAAAGTGGTACGTGAGCTGGGTTTAGAACGTCGTGAGACAGTTCGGTCCCTATCTGCCGTGGATGTTGGAGACTTGAGAGGATTTGTCCCTAGTACGAGAGGACCGGGATGAACATACCTCTGGTGCACCGGTTGTCGCGCCAGCGGCACAGCCGGGTAGCTAAGTATGGACGGGATAACCGCTGAAAGCATCTAAGCGGGAAACCCACCTCAAAACTAGGTCTCCCCAAGGGCCGTGATAGACCATCACGTCAATAGGCCAGGTGTGGAAGCGCAGTAATGCGTGCAGCTAACTGGTCCTAATCGCCCACGAGAACTCACTTGCAAGCTTCTCCTCGGAGACGCAATTCCATGCACAGAAATCATCCATGCCGCACATTTCAAAAATACACCAACCGTAATCACTGACCCACACAGATGTGGGTTGGATGACCTGGTGGCTATGGCGGGGAGAGATCCACCCGATCCCATCCCGAACTCGGCCGTGAAAGCCCCCAGCGCCTATGATACTGCGACTTAAGTCGTGGGAAAGTCGGTCGCCGCCAGGTCTTCCAATCCACATCATACACATCATAAATACCTCCGCGGGGTGGAGCAGCCCGGTAGCTCGTCAGGCTCATAACCTGAAGGTCATAGGTTCAAATCCTATCCCCGCAACCAAAATTCCATAATTAAATCAATGACTTAAAAGGCGGCGCAAGCCGCCTTTTGGCGTTCCAGAGCACCAACTGGAATCATATAGGAATCATCAGGAGGCGAATTCCGGCGTAGCAACGACGCGTGCGAGGCGCGCCAGTAGAGCGGCGGGAAGCGCAGGAATCGGATCAAGCCGTCCAAGCACAGGGCCGATCCGCGAACCTTCCCGGTGTAGCCGGGCGCATGACTGCGCAGCAGGCACTGGCGCAGTTGCTTGCGGGCACGGGCCTGAAGCGGACATGATGCACGCGCCCGTCCGTGGATACGGGCCGGTGCGGTCAGGGCGCGCGGGGGCGTCTGTGTTGCCGGGGCCGGGGGCTGTTCCGGCTTTGGTTCGGGTCTCGTGGTCATGGAAACCTCCCTTGTCGATGCGGTCCGCTTCGGGGGTGAAGCGGTGCCGGTAAGGGGAGGCTGACGGGAAAAATGCTGTCTGGGAGTGGAGGATATGATGTGCGCGAATTTCTCCACCCCAAAAGCGTGGGCGGGCGTAGGGATGCGTATGGGAATGCGCGTTGAATATGTGGCCTGCAAGGCCACTTCTGCTCGCGACGCGGGGCGTCGCGTTGTCACGGTACAAGAGAGATTGAGGTCGGACCGGTTATTCGGGCCGGTAAGGAAGACAGATGCGAGCCGGGCTTGCCCGGCGAGCGCCGCCCGCGCGGGCCATCGGGCCGCGCGTCTCCGCCGCCGATCCGCCATGATCGGCACGCGGTTGTCCCGTAGCGGATAAGAGGCCGGAAAGAGGGAAAGCGGGGGCTTACGCCGCCCGCTTCTCGCCCCAGTAAGCCAGCCGCCGGGAGGCTGTGGCGGCGTGGACTTCGTCCAGTTCCATGCCCAGCCAGTCGCGGCCAAGATGCTGCGCCGCCACCAGGGACGAACCGGACCCCGCGAACGGGTCCAGCACCAGCCCGCCGGGTGGGCAGAAGGCGTGAACGAGGGGCAGCAATGCCGCAACCGGCTTCTGCGTCGGGTGCATCCGGTTGCCGGAATAGGGCATGTCGATCACGTCCGGGATGGGCTGGTGGGGCAGTTTGGCGTCGCCCTTGGCCAGCAGATAGGCCGCTTCGTGGGTGTAGCGGACGAAACGCGAGGATGACGCATAGGACTTGCGGAAAATGATGTGCCCAACGGGTCGGAACCCTGCTGCCTTCCATGCCGCCATAAACAGGTCAATCCGGTTCCAGGCATAGAAGGACACGGCAAAACCGCCATCTTTCAGAACACGGTGCATCTGGTTAAATGCGGGCCGGAGCCATGCGGCGTTGTCGTCATTGCGCACTGTCCGCCCGTCCCGGCCCCGGTAATTTACCAGATAGGGCGGGTCGGTAAGGATAAAATCCACGATCCCGCTCGGCATCGCCCGCATGCGGGCCACACTGTCGCCCTGAAAGATTACATTACGGAAGGCCCCTTTTGCATTGTCGGTCATGTCCCTGATTCCTTTGCCGGTATCATCGCCGGGGGAAGCGCCCCTGCGTGCTTCCCGGAGGCGGGTGACCGCGCGGGAGAGTTGGGGACAAATGACGGCGGGAGTGGCCGGGTTGCGCGCCAGCGGGGCGAAGCCCTGCGCCGTCGCGCGGCCCTGCTACTCTGTAGGCGACGTTTGGGGGAAGAGAGGCGAAGGGCCTTTCTTCCCCTTTTTCGTTGATAGGGATGTGGATATAATCTTTTGTTTGTTGAGACGATAGAAAGACTATATCAATGAAGAAATCGTCTCGACTAAAAAATAAGAACATTTCTAATGTATTGGATTAATTGTGAGGAGAGCCGCCTCTGATGTTGAAAAACCCGCGCAATAGGGCCATGGCCTCATATGGATTTGGGGGGCTTTGTGGTTTGATGGCTATAGTTTTGTTGGCTGAAGAAGTATTGAAAATATCTTATATTTCAAATTTTCCTTTCAGATCCGATGTGATTCGAGATTTGTATAGTAAATATATGATAATTCGGGTATTTTGGTACGTAACATCAGACCCTTCTAACGAAGTGTGGAAGATATTCAACAATATTACGGTAATGGTCGCTTTGAGTCTTTTTCTTGTAGGTGCTTGGTTTACTGGCAGAGCACAACGAGGTTTTAGGTTAATATCTGAAGCGACCTCTTTTTTGGATCTTCAGAAATTGATCGGGTCAAATGGTAATCATCAATCCATCGGGAATATTCAGTCTGATGGGAATGTTACGATTAACCAAATAAATCATGCGCATGAGAAGGTTGAAAAAATCGCGCCAAGGTTTTGGGAAGGAATATCTGACAAACTAGTTGTGGGAGTTTTATTGCCTTTGCTCGTGGCTATACTGTCATTTCTTCTTGGGTTGAAGTAAGAATTACCTTTCTTATATTAACATGAAGATCACAGAAGACGAGTGTCATTTTTGATCGGGGTCCGATTGTTGCAATGCTGGTTGGTGAAAATCCGGACCTCTGAATAGCGAGAGCCCATCGTCAGGGGGTAAAAACTCGGTTGATCCTGTTCTCTGGCGTTGCTTTTCCGAGGGCGCTGGCGATGGCATCCGCTACCTTGTTGGCTGCGGCCCGGACGGGGGCGGTCTTGAGATGGGCATACCGTGCGGTGGTCTGCACCTGTGTATGCCCCAATAGCCTCCCGATCATGGTCAGGTCCGTGCCAAGCTGAAGCGCGTCCGATGCGAAGGAATGGCGGAGATCGTGGATGCGCAGCGTGTCCAGCCCGGCCCTTGCGCGTATCCGTCGCCACGGTTTCTGGATGTCCGTCAGATACTGGCCCTGCACCTTGCCGGTGATGACATAGGGATTGCCTTCGATCCGGGGAATGTCCGCCAGGACGTCCAGCGCAGCCTTGCCTATGGGCACGACCTTGGCCCCGGTCTTGGAATCCAGCAAGCGCAGGACGCCCGCTCGGGCGTCCACATAGTCCCATTTCAGGGTCTGTATTTCCCCCAGACGGCACCCGGTCAGGAGCAGCAGCCGGATGCAGGTTGCGGCTTCCGGCTCGCCGTCCGCCTCGCGGAGCACCTTGCCCAACCGGGCCAGTTCGTCCGGCGTCAGGTAACGCTCGCGCTTCACTTCCTTGTAGCGCTTGACCTTCCAGCACGGATTGATCCCATCCGTCCGAACGCCCCACGTATCGGCCAGGGTGAACATGATCGACAGGACGCCCAGCACCCGGTTTGCCTGATAGGGCGTCTCTTTCAACCCCTGGTGCAGTTCGACGACATCGGCGCGGGTCACGTCGATGACCTTGAGCGTTCCGAGCTTCGGCGTGATGAACAGGTCCACGCAGCGGCGATACTCGTACTGTGTCGAGGACTTGGCCTAATCGCCGGCGAATACGGCACGCATTCCATGCGTCGGACGAAAGTCGCGATGATCTATAAGCGCACGGGTAATCTGCGTGCGGTGCAAATCCTGCTGGGTCACACCAAGCTGGACAGCACGGTTCGATATCTGGGTGTCGATGTTGAAGATGCCCTGGCTTTGTCGGAGGCGACGGACCTGTGACGTCTCCTGCGTTTGCCGCTTGCTCCCTCCCTATGTGTACATGCTATGATAACACATGGGGAGAGACACATGAGCGAACAGCTTTCTGGCAGCCAGAGCAAGCCACTGAAAATCGGCGTAAGAGAATTCCGCGGCAATCTGACCGCCTACCTTCGTCAGGCGCGACAAGGTAGCACGATTCTGGTCACGTCCCATGATGAGATCGTGGCCGAACTGCGCCCACCGTCCCCGTCCTATCGTCCCCGTCGCCAGCCAGGCGCGCTGCGCGGGCGGATCAAGCTGAGTGATGATTTCGATCAGACGCCGCAGGATATGCTCGATAGCATGGATGGGGTCCTGTGAAGGTTCTGCTCGATACACATGCACTGCTATGGTGGTTGTCAGATTCCGAAAAATTGGGGCCTACAGCACGCGAGATCATTGCAGATCCGGCCCATGACATTCTGGTTAGTGTTGTCTCTCTTTGGGAGATTGCTATCAAGATCCGGATCGGGAAGCTGGATGCAGATATTATCGAGATCACCGATGCTATTCCCACAGAGGGTTTCGCGCTTCTGCAGATTACTCCCGATCACCTGAAATTACTGATGGGCCTGCCCATGCATCACCGTGATCCCTTTGGTCATCTGCTTATGGCGCAGGCACTGAGTGAACAGGCGTCATTTCTGTCTGGAGATAGCCAGATGGCGCATTACTCAATCGAGAGGATAGACTGTTCATAGCTGTTCGGTTGGTGTCTTAACAAATTGCGCATGTTGTCCAGAAAACGGTGGTTTTCTGGACAGAGCAAAAATCTGCATCCTAGGATTCTCGAACCCTATGTTTTCGGTTAACATTCCCGTCAACTTTTCAAAGTCTCGTTTGTGTAAATGAATCAACGAATCGGCTACGCGCGGGTCTCGGCAGAGGACCAGCATTTAGACCTGCAGCGCGACGCGCTCCAGCAAGCTGGGTGCCGCGTTGTCTATGAGCAAACCACAAGCGGCAAGAGCGCGGTGCGGCTGGAGTTGGAGCAATACCGAAACGCATTGCGTAGCGGCGATACACTAGTGGTTTGGCGCTTAGATCGCCTCGGCCGCAGTCTGCCAGACTTTGTGCGGATCGTGGCGGAGCTGGAGCACTTAGGCATCGGCTTTGAGAGCCTAGCCGAGAAAATCGAAACAACCAGCGCAACAGACAAGCTCGTTTTTCACGTCTTTGCTGCACTTGCGGAGTTCGAACGCAGCCTGATTCGCGAGCGAGGTCATGCCGGGCTCGCCGCAGCGCGTGCTAGAGGCTGCTCAGGTGGCCGCAAACCCAAGCTGAGGGAAAAACAGGTGCGCGAGATAAGGGCGCTGTTGCAGGATCCAAATATACACGTATTGGATGTGGCGCGCCGCTATGACGTGTTACGAACAACTTTATACAAATATATTGCAGAGAAAGCGAAAAATTAGAACATGAGCGCTTCCAAAAAACGCACTGGACAATGCGGTCTACAAAACCAATTGCGGCTGACCTATGAACGCAGCAAAAATTGAATAAGCCATTCGGATTTTGTGGAGCAGCTCTTTGGCCCCGCTGAGTTCCCCCTATGCCTTCCTCGAAGCCTTCTGCAACAAAGCGACGACGATCAACTGTACATGCATCCGCCTCTTGAGCGCGGGCCACGAATTAAACAGGACTAGAGACTAATGCTGACGCAAGCCAATTTGGCTGACCTCCTCAATACTATCGGTTTCCAGAAGAAAGGTGGGGTGCATCGAAAACAGTTTGGTTCTGCTATCCTCGAGGTGAATTTCGCCAAGAAGGAAATCACTTATCCAGAAGCTGAGGGCCTGGTCATTAATGAGCGGCAAACCTGTAACTTCGACGCCAACGAAAATTTCGTTGTGCTCGAATGCGTACACCGACTGCTAGAAAAGGGCTACAAGCCTGAGCACATCGAACTGGAGCCTAAGTGGAAACTGGGGCGCGGTGCCAGCGGCGGGCGTGCTGACATCCTGATCAAGGACAACGATGGCCGGCCCCTGCTGATCATTGAATGCAAGACGGCCGGGACAGAGTTCAAGCGCGCTTGGAACAAAACCGTGCAGGACGGCGATCAGTTGTTCAGCTACGCGCAGCAAATAAGCGAAACTCAGTTCCTGTGCCTGTACACATCGGACCTGGATGCAGGCGCGGTCAGCTACACCAGCCACATCATCGCGCACCGCGACAACGAAAGATACCTGGCTGACAACCCGCTTTTCAATAGCTTCAAGTCCGTCACCGACGTGAAAGAACGCCATGCCGTCTGGCATGATACTTACAAGCTCGATTACACAACCAAAGGAATTTTCGAAGAAAACATTCAGCCGTATCACATCGGCAAGGACAAATATTCGTTGGCCGATTTGCACACCATCTCGGCCAGCGATCAGCAGAAAAAGTACCACGAGTTCGCCACCATCTTGCGCCAGCACAATGTGTCGGGCCGTGAAAATGCCTTCGACAAGTTGGTCAATTTGTTTCTGTGCAAGCTGGTGGATGAAATTGAAAACCCATCCGACCTGAAGTTTTACTGGAAGGGTGTGGCCTACGACACCCATTTCGATCTGATGGACCGCTTGCAGCAGTTGTACCAAGCGGGTATGGGCAAGTTTCTCGGCGAAGATATTACCTACATCAATCAGGGCGACGTCAACAACGCACTTCGATTCATCAAGCAGAACCCGGATGCCACACAGCGGGCGGTGTGGAATCTGTTCATTCAGCAGAAGTTTTTCACAAACAACGATTTTTCGTTGATCGATGTTCACAACGAAAAATTGTTCTACAAAAACGCCGACGTGCTGCTGAAGATTTTGCAAATGTGGCAGGATATTCGCTTGACCGACCCGCACGGCCACAACCAGTTTCTGGGCGATATGTTCGAGGGCTTCCTAGACCAGGGCGTCAAGCAAAGCGAGGGGCAGTTCTTCACCCCCATGCCCATCTGCCGCTTCATCCTGATGAGCTTGCCGCTGGCCACACTCGTCAAGCGCAGCGCCACACCGCCCAAGGCTATCGACTACGCCTGCGGCGCGGGCCACTTCCTGACCGAGCTGACCTTGCAGCTGAAGCCCTTGGTGGAAACGCATCGGCCCGAAGCAGACCTTGCGGCGTATCACGGTGCTCTGTACGGCATCGAAAAGGAGTACCGCCTCTCCAAGGTCGCCAAGGTTTCGGCCTTCATGTACGGGCAGCAGGGTATCAATATATGCTACGGCGACGGTCTGATCAACCAGCACGAGGCATTTCCAGACATCAAGGACGGAAGTTTTGACCTGCTAGTCGCCAACCCGCCCTACAGCGTGCGCGGCTTTCTGGAAACGTTGCCTGAGGAAGAACGCAAGGCTTACACTCTCACCGAGACCATCAAGGATCTCGAAACCTCCAACAGCATCGAAACCTTTTTCATCGAGCGCGCCAAGCAGCTGCTACGCGCCGACGGCGTGGCCGCGATCATCCTGCCGTCCAGCATCCTGTCCAACGGCGGCAGCGCCTACATCCGAACCCGCGAGATCCTGATCCAGTATTTCGACATCGTGGCCATTGCTGAATTCGGCAGCGGCACCTTCGGCAAAACGGGCACCAACACCGTCACCCTGTTCCTGCGCCGCAAGAAGACCGCGCCGGATACTGCCGCGCACTACCACGAGCGCGTTGAGGAGTGGTTCAAGGGCTGCGATGCCAGCAAGCGCAAGCAGGTCATCTACAAGGACGAGCATCTGATCGCCCGCTACGCGGAACACATCAATGTGCCGCTGGAGGATTACAAAACCTTGCTCAAGGGCGACCCCAACGGCGCATGGGCCGCGCACCTGGAGGCGGTCTACCTTGAAAAATTCAACCGTAGCACCGAGGTCGCGAATCTCTACAAGGCCAAGCGGTTCAAGGCATTGAAGTCGGAAGAGCAGGACGCCGAGGTCGAAAAACGCTATCTGGCATTCGTCCAGGCCATCGAGCGCGACAAGCTCTACCACTTTGTGATGGCCTGCGATCAGCCTAAGGTCTGTGGGGATTCACAAAGAGCTTGAGATATGATTCAAGCTCTGGATGGAACGTTTTGTGCTGACGGACGCCCAATGGGCGCAGATTGAACCTCACTGTCTTGGCAAATTGACAGATCCAGGACGGAGTGGTCGAAACAACCGCCTTTTTATGGAAGCAGTGCTGTGGATTGTACGAACAGGTAGTCCCTGGCGTGACCTTCCTGCCGTATTTGGCAATTGGAGCACGGCCTTCCGTCGCTTCAGCGACTGGCGGAACACTGATGTCTTCAAAAGGATTTTCGATGCCCTGTCTGGCGATCCGGACATGGAGTATGTCATGGTCGATGCAACGATCGTGAAAGTTCACCGTCATGGTCAGGGCGCAAAAGGGGGACTCAGAGCCAGGCCATAGGGCGCTCGAAAGGCGGCATGACGACGAAGATTCTCGCGCTGACGGATGCTCTGGGCAATCTGGTGCGCTTTCGCCTGATGCCCGGCCAACGCTTTGACAGCGTGGACGTGCCACCGTTGATTGACGGTCTCGAATTCGACGCTTTCATCGCAGACAAGGCATTCGACAGCAACAGCATCATTGCCGATCTTGATGAAAGGGGCGCCACGGTTGTCATTTCCCAGCATCCGAGGCGCTCAAAGCCACTGCCGCTGGATCGCGAAATATACAAATGGCGTCATCTGATCGAGAACTTCTTCTGTAAACTCAAGGAATTTAAACGTATCGCGATGCGGGCCGACAAAACAGACAAAAGCTTCAGCGCCATGATCTATCTCGTCGCAGCTATCATTCATTCACGATGAATCCCCACAAACCTTAATCCGGTGCTGATCATCCGCACCCCGACGGAGACCAAGGCCATCAAGCAGTTCCTCGGCTACGAATGGAGTTCCGCCAAGGGCGACGAGGGTATCAAGCTGATTAAGGATGCCCACGGGCGGCACCTCACGCCGTTGTACGAGGAAACCAATCGAGACAACGCGGCGAAGCTCAACTCATTGATTTCCGCGAACTTCGATGGAAAACTGTCGATACCAGAATCACTTGCGCCATTTTCAGTAGCTGCGGCACTGACTGACATGCTTGATTTCTCGCGGGCAACTTTCGAGAAGCAGTTGTCGATCACACCTAATCGAGCTAAAGTTACAGTCAGTAGCAAATGGCCCAATACAAAATTGGCAAATGTCGCGCAAATCCTGAATGGTGGTACTCCTAGCACTTCGGACGCTTCATTTTGGGAGAGTGGCGATATTTGTTGGGCAACGCTTGTCGACACAAAGCAGAAGTACCTTGTCGACACCAAGAGAAAAATCACAAATGCGGGCCTGAAACACACCACATTATTGCCAATCAATACGGTTATTTTTTCGAGCCGGGCGACTATAGGTGAGGTTTGCATCAACAAGGTTCCAACCACTACGAATCAAGGCTACAAGAATTTCGTTTGTGACCCAGCGAAATTAAACTTCGAATACCTCTATCAAATTCTTGTTCACTTGCGTCCTGTTCTGGTCGATCTTGTTCCTGCCGGTTCTAAGTACAAGGAGATCAATGGAAAAACGATTGCCGACTTCGAAGTCCCGTTGCCACCACTGAGCGTCCAGCAGCAGATCGTCTCAGAGTGCGGATCGGTGGATGAATCAGAGGATTCCGCACGTGTGCACCTCGAGTCACTAAACGGCAAGATAGGTAAATCAATCTCGGATATCTATGAGTCCGTCGCTCCATTGTTGGAGATCGACAAAATTGCTATCGACATTCAGTACGGCCTCAACGAAGCCATGAACGAGGGCGGCGTTGGCTACAAGATCTTCCGCATGAACGAGATCATCCGTGGCCGGATGGTGGACAACGGGAGCATGAAATGTGCCGACATCAGCGCCGAGGAGTTTGCCAAATACAAGCTCAGCAAGGGCAACCTGCTTTTCATTCGTTCCAACGGAAGTCTTGAGCATATTGGCAAGGTCGGGCTGTTCGACTTGGATGGGGACTACTGCTATGCCTCGTATTTGGTGAGGATTGTTCCTGACTCTTCCAGGGTGCTGCCGAGATATCTGTGCTGCATCATGAACTCAGCGGTCTTTCGCAAGGGGATGGCTTCATTGGTGGTGAAGTCAGGCGGCACCAACAACATCAATGCAACGAAAATGAAAAACATCAAGGTGCCGGTGCCATCACTCGCGGAGCAAAAGAAATTCGTCGCCAAGATTGACAAGCTTGAAGAGTTTATTGCCGAAGCACAGGCGGTGATCGACGGTTCAGCCGCCCGCAAGCAGGCTATCTTGCAGAAGTATCTGTAAGAATGCACTGAAGTGAGACGCTGTGGAATGAATTGTTGTCGGTGTGGCCCGCCTCACGGATTGCCAACGTAACCAGAAAATTTAACATGGTATTGAAGCCAACGCTGTCTGGTAAAGTGTTGATTTCATTTAAAAACGGTTTTCCTTATACGATTGAGTGGGAATTGTAGTTGCGATTATTTCGCGGTCTTGAATGTCCGGTTTTTCAAGTTTCCATCCGAAACCGGACAGTCCGTTTGCCCCCCCATTGCAGTCGTGATTTTCGGTAGGTAACGGGAACGTCGTGTTCCGGGATGAGGGGCTGGGTGTTTCTGCGGTTGGATAGGATCCCGCGCGGGAAGTGGTGATCAGAGGGAGAGGTTGGCTTCGCCTTTTGTGCCGAATAACCGGCATAAGAGGAGAGTTTCCCATGACCACGACCACCATCCTGCTCCCTGCGTCCCATGGTGCCGCGCCCGGCGGCTTCCGGATCGATCCATCGCGCGGCGAATGCAGCGCCCGCGTATCGTCCGAATGGTTCTCGCGCCCCGATGACGAGCGGTATCTCTCGCTGTCCGATCTGCACGCTGCCACACTTGCCCGTGCCGAGCGCGCCACCGCCCGCACGGTGGAAAGCCGCGCCATTCGCGTGGAGGCTTCGCGCGACAATGCCGAGCGCCTGACGCTCACCGTGCCGGGGCAGAATGACCCGATCGCGCCCACCCATTGGTCGTTCGGCCAGATGTGCAGCCAGGTGGGGGCACCATCGTCGTACCTGCGCAATCTCCCGGCCCCACTGGCGGCGATCAACCTGCAGCACGGCCTGCTGTCGCACCGGGCCGAACTGGTGAAAACGCTGGAAACCGAAGACGGTCGCCAACCTGTTCACCGACGAGGAAGGGGAAGGCTACACCCTCATCTGGACCCGGCCCCGCAGCCGGAACGGGGAGTAAGCTTCCCACCACCAACCCCGCCCGGTCTCTCCGGGCGGGGCCTTCCGGGGCTTCTTTTCCCACGGGCTCTTTCGGGGCGCGGGCGGCAGCGCTGGTCGCCCGAGGTGAGACGCAGGAGGAACATGAGGCTTTCCCTCAGTCTTCCCATTGTACCATGCGCGAGGGCGAACCGCGTCAAGGACGCGTGGTCCCCCCAATTTTGCCCGGCGCACCCGTGCCGGGCGCGCCAGACAAAATCGGCTCCCCCCACGCGCCGGCGAGCCGGTCGCCTACGGCGATCCCTGACCCGGTCCGCCCCGGCATGAGCCGTCCGTCCTGTCTTCGAGAAACGAAAGGAGCAGGACGATGACCACGCTATACGACCAGATCCAGATGCTGCGCGCCGAACTGACCAGCTTTCACCTCAGCCGTCGCGAGCGCCGGCAGATCGAGCGCGAACTCAAAGAGGCGCTTGCCCGATGCGCGGCAGAGCGCCACGACGAGACGGCCCCCGCATAGCGCGGGGGTCTTTTTGTGTGATCGCCAATACCATCGGGAACCAGACGTCGAATCTCTTCCGGCATCCCTTTGAAAGAACGATGTTGAATACGCGTAATGCGACTATTATAGTCGTATTCCTGGTGTGTCGGCCTCGCGTGTCGGATGTGATCGTGGATGATCACTGGCCGACAGGTAAGGGCGGCACGGGCACTTCTGAACTGGACACAGGAGATGCTTGCTGAAAAGGCCCTCGTAGCATTGACCGCGCTCAAGCGCCTTGAATCCGAACGCGGTCTTGGCGTTCATGAGGGCACGACCGACCAGGTTCGCCGCGCGCTGGAAGCGGCGGGCATCCTGTTCATCAAGTCCGGACAGGGGCGCGGCGTCATGTTTCTTAACGAGACTTCCGGCACCGAAACGCGGCAGGCTAGGGTGCGTCGCGTTCGTTCTCCGACCTGATCGGCTCCATCATGCAGAAGCCCCCGCTCGACCCGTCCGTCGCCGACCGTGCCCCGGAAGCGTCCTGTCTCACCGGCTATGACGAACAGCACCTTATCACCTATCTCCGCCTGCTGGACGCCGAGGCCGATGGCGCCGACTGGCGCGAGGTGGCCCGGATCGTCCTCCACCGCGACCCGGCGGCCGACCCCGAGGGCGTCCACCGCTGCTGGCACAGTCATCTGGCGCGGGCGCACTGGATGTCATCCGATCGCATCAGCAGGCTGATCCTGGCGCTCCGTACGCTTGACGGTCTGGACAGCGGGGTTTCGCAGCGCGAGATTGCTGGTGTTCTGTTCGATCATAAGGTCTCTGCGACGGACTGGCTCTCGCACGACTTGCATTTCCGCATGAAGCGGCTGGTGCGTTTTGCGCGGGGGCTGGCTGACGGAGGATACCGGCGTCTGCTGCGGCACCCATTTCGAGGGCGGTAGATAGCTACCGCCCTCCTTCCCGTCATTCGATCAGGCTTCCAGGCTTCTCGAGACCGGACGTAGCCTACAAGCATTTCATTCAGCCTGATTGGTCGGATCGATAATATGGACGATCTCCAACTTTTTACTGATTCGTATCTTATTGGGTTTGGATCGGAAACCGTGTATTACCTTACAGTTCCAGATAAAATACAGAGGGCCTCGACGAACTGGCGTTTTGTCAATGTGCCGACATCCGCCGGCACAGTCTGTGCAAAGGCTAGGGGCACCGGCTGCGTTGAAACGATCTGACCTATTACTCGTGTTGGCAATGCAAGGCTTAATTGTTTGGCGGATTTCTCAAGATTATTTTTTATCCACGTCACACGCTGTAAATGATGGTCGAGTTTGTCCCCGCCTTTACCATGAAATCCCTGCATCCAGTTCATTACTTCGCGTGCAGTTCGTGCTTGCCCGCACCACTTACATTCGATCACCATCCAGATACCTGTTGCATGATGCACTGCAAGAGCATCAATTTCCCCTAGGCCTTTCGGTGCACCAAGGCGCCTCATTTGGAGCTTTGGAATAACGTGCCAGCCAGCAGCACGAGCAAGATTTACGATCTCCGCTTCAAAGTCATCGCCTCGTTTTGCGACGATAGTATCATAGAAGGATTTTGCAATTTCTGAACGTAAAAGCTCACGCGACCATATCGCGTCCTCAAGCAAATGAGCAGAGTATTGGCCCGAAAACTCGAGATGCCGGACCCCATAAATCAGTAAGGGATCATCACTTGTATCAACTATAAGCACTGGGCGGACCATTAGCGACAAGCGGCGCTCAAACAACCAAGGCCATATATCAGCACCATTGAAGCTTTTGGGCGGGACGTCCCAAGCGGGCCGCGTAGCGAGGCCAAATGCTTGAAGAAAGAGATCAAGTTGATCGTCATCTATTGACGCCTCTATAAAGGCAGCTGAAGCAAGAACCTCGCTTCGTCGCAAATCGATAACATGTGCTCGGCGTTCAACGCAAATAGACTGAAGCGCAAGAGAAATCTGCACCGCATCGAATACCGAAATACCAAATTCGTTTTCATAAGCACCAAAAAAAATATCCTCGCTATCGCTATCAAACTCAGCAATGAAATGCTCCGGATAGCTCTCGACGTCTACATCGACGATTTCCTGAAGCGAAGCCCGCAGATATGCCGGCATTGCAATCTGTGCTCCGTCATCGCCGGTGTCGAGCGAACCATCTGGCAAAAACTCAAGTTGACCCGGGACTAGCTTATACTTGACAGCGTCGCTATACTCGGCGCTGGAGACCAGATGAAATATCTCGGCGGATATCTCATCAATATCAGTAAGACCGGGAATGCGCCCCCCAACGAATGGACATTCACACACCGCCATTTCTGCAATAGTACGATAACAACGGTACGCCGCGTCTCTATTGCTAATTCTACCGAGCAGCCAGCCCGAATCCTGCGAGGCAATATAGAAACGCGTCCTCGCAAGAGCGCCTCGAGCATCCTCTGCTCGTTCGTGCAGCAGAGCTTCGATCTGACGATAAGCGAGTATAATTACTTGGGAACGATCAAGAGTGGAAAGTAATGCGCGACAGCGCTGCCAACGTGCGTCCACAATCTTGGACAAAAGGGTCTTAATTGTGTTGGGATCGGTAATTACAAACTGTTCGTGTATCTGATCTTGCGAGACCAACGCGCGCGCATTGAAGCCTGTATCGGTGAGATCGACTTTTGAAAGCGGTCGAAAGCTCGGAAGCTGGGCAACAAGATCGACAGCAACGCCCTTGTCGGCTGACAAAGTCACGTGCATCATTTTGAGTGCTGGATCGGCGGTAACGGCGTCGACCCAAGCACGGCGATCAGCTTCGCTTACCTCGACACCGCTGGCGCTGATTGCGCTTAAAGCAATCTCATCGACTAAATTCGCCTCCCCTTTATTGTCCGGGGTTGCCATTTCCTTCATGAATTTTGGCGGAATGACAAGGAGGACAGCGGGTAAGTCCTCAATCGAGTGTCGTTCGAACTGTTGCGGTGCATCGACGATGAGGTCTGGTACTGGGAAAAGCTCTAATTCAAAGCACGGCAAGCGTCCAGAAAGTGGATTTAGTGGGTGCGTCGGATAGAAGCAAGGCGAGTGCGTGTGATGGTATCCCCACGATGTACCAGTCGTCCCTACGCTGAATGTTGACGGAGAAATCGACATTCCAGCCCGGGGAATCGTAAACAACAATTGTTAGCCCACGATTGAATTGCGTCTTTATCTGGTCAATACATTTCTCAATATAACGATTAAAATTTAAGGTAAAATTAGGAGGTTCATTAAAAGTTTTGTGGAGTGCGTAAGTGGGAGGATCCGACCAGTCTGGTCCAAGCCAAATTAAGTGCGCAGCCTTATCTTCGTCAAAACGTAATATACTGTGAGCATAATCGCCAAAAAACTTAAAAGATGGCGCATCTAACATGATAATTTCATTATCAATCGGTATATGACTGCGGCTTGGAAAGTCATAAACAAGCCAACGCCCCCAAAGTGCAGTGTATAGATGCTCTTTGATCTCACGCGCAATTTCGTAATTATACTGCATCTCTTGTGTAAGGAATAAGCGGATCGCAGGGGAAACTAAGGATGGTACTGGGAGACAAAGTCCGAACGTCGTTTGCACGAGTGGATGTGCCATCATCTCATTTTCACCGCAGCGAAGATCGAGCAATGCCTCGGGCTCTGTGAGAATAAACCGCTCCAGAGATGCGGGGTCTATGGCAAGATCTACGAGGTCTGTATTGTTGAAACAGGATTGTCGACCTAGCGCAACTAGTGCGGGCAATCCGGATAGCCAGTTTTCGCGGTAAATTTCGCCACTTTTGAAGGTAATTGGTTCAGTTCCGCAGCGAGCAGCAATCGCCTCACTCAGCCGTAATAGAGCTAAGCATGGGGAAAGATTAATTCTGGTAGCAATATGACTCTGTACAAAAGCGTCGAGCATACGTTGTAGATGAAAATCGCTGCCAGGGAAATTTCCGAAAAAAATCCGTAAGTCGCCTAGATCCGGATGTGTCACTGTTCCAGCAAATACGTCCTCTGAAGGATCCTCTTTGCGGCCACTGTCATGGTCAAGCAACATGTTGAGCATTGCTGTCAGATCTTTCACGGTAGCTCGCTTCTGACCTGCCGCACGAGCGATCGTAAGCTGGACTAGCGTGAAGACCCGTAGATGATTGTCTTGAAATGCTGGATCAAGCGAGAACCCGGCAAGCTTAACGAGTAAGTCGTCACGATCAAAGCGCCGGATATCTCTTAGCAGGCGGGATGGTACATCGAATTCAAACATGGTCCATAGGACGGCAGAAATCGGCATCTAGCTGTTTCCGATCGGGTTTCGCCGAATGTTGCGGTGTCTGGTGGCAGGGGAGCCTTGTAGGTCGGGCCGACTGTGCAGCCTGTGAGACCCGGCACCAGGGCAACGAGAATCAGCCAGGCCGCGCGTGATGCGGCGGCGGCCCGCTTTGGTCTGTGGGTAGGGAGTAGGAAATTGGGTGGCAAGGCGGCCTCCGGTCGTCATGAACGAGTCTCATTGATACGAACATAGACGTACATACGAATTAAAGACCAGCCTTATCGAGAAACGGGTTTATGAAAAGGGCTCGAAGCAGCGTTTTCTTGACCCGCTCCCATGATACGCGTACCAATCCACGCATGATCGCACGCCATCCGAAACGCGAGGATATCCGGCTCGAAGCCGTGCTAACGGCATTGGGTAATCCCATCCGCCTGGCTGCGGTACGGACGATCGCCGTGGGGGGCGAACATCCTTGCTGCGATGTGCTGCCGCAGATTCCGAAATCCACCATGACCCATCACTGGCGCGCCTTGCGTGATAGCGGTGTGGTCTGGCAGCGCCATATCGGTCGGGAATACCGTCTTGAGTTGCGGCGCGAGGATCTGGACAGTCGCTTTCCCGGTCTGCTGGACTCCATCCTCGGCCCGCTTGTCAGCGATCCGCTGACGCAGGAGACGATCGCCGAATACGACCGCTCCCGCCAAGGCGCGCCTGCCTGACGGGAACAGACAGCGGCGGGACGGTTTTTGCTCAGAGAGCCCCAGTGCCGGAGGGCGGGATAGCGCATCCCTTGCTGTCGCAGGTCATGCCGGTGGTAGGATTGTCGGACACCGTTTTGCGTGCGTCGTTCCATGACTGGCGCAGGGCGGCCAGCAATTGTGCTTTCGGCTGCGCGCCGGAAAATGCGTAGACACCGTCGAAGACAAAGAAGGGCACGCCATGAACGCCCGCCTGTGACGCGCGGGTTTCATCACGCCTGACATCTTCGGCGAAGTTGGTGCCCGTCAGCATGGCGCGGACGGCGTCGCTATCAAGACCGACGTCCTGCGCAAGGCCGACAAGCACATCATGGTCGGCGAGGGGGAGATTGTCGGTGAAATAGGCCCGGAACAGCCGCTCCGTCATGTCCGCGCCGCGTTCGTGCAGTTCGGCGAATTTGGTCAGCCGGTGCGCGTCGAAGGTCTTGGTGTAGCGGACCGAGGCATAACGCATGTCGAGACCGCATCTCTCGCCCATGGATGTGATGTGGTCGATCATGGCTTGGGCGTCGCTCCGGCTCTTGCCGTATTTCCGCATGATGCGGTCGAGTGTTGTGGTGGTCACTGCCGGACCTGACGTCGGATCGAGTTCGAAGGCCCGGAAGACGATCTCGATTTCGCGGGCATGTTCGAATTCGGCCAGGGCGGCTTCGAGAAACCGCTTGCCGATATAACAGTAGGGGCAGGCATAGTCGGACCAGATTTCGAGTTTCATGACAGCCTCCGCATGCTTGATAATGTACGATTATACCCGTACCATAGTTTCATCAAGCATCATGAACGTCGATGAGAAAGGGGAGCAGGGAATGAAGCCGCTGAAAGCGCTGGAGGTCGAAAGCGGGAAAAATCCCGTCGCGTCGATCATCCTCATTCACGGCCTGGGTGCGAGTGGCCGGGATCTGGCGCCCATTGCCCAGGCGCTCGACCTGCGCTCCATCGGCGCGGTCCGGTTCATTTTTCCCAACGCGCCCGTCCGGCCGGTTTCGGCCTGTGGTGGTGAGCGCATGCCGGCGTGGTATGATCTTCTCGCGACCGACCTGCTTCTACGGGAAGATGAGGCAGGGTTACGTGACGCCCAGGCCTATCTGGCGAGCCTGATCGATCAGGAAGTCGCGCGCGGTATCCCGTCCCGGCGCATCGTGATCGGTGGGTTTTCCCAGGGCTGTGCGATGTCGCTGATGACCGGGGTGCGTTACCCGTTGCCCTTGGCTGGGATCGCCGGTCTGTCCGGCTATCTGCCGCTGGCCGGGCAGACGGGAAAGGAGGCAACGGAGGCGAACCGCGCGACGCCAGTCTTTTTGGGACACGGTGAGGGCGACACGGTTGTGCCGCTGGCAGCGGCCCGCCTCGCACGGGACTGGCTGCGTGCCGAAGGGCATGATGTTGCCTGGCATGCCTATCCGATGGGGCATGAGATCATTGGTGAGGAGATCGTCGATCTCAATGCCTGGTTGATGGAGCGTCTCGTATTCTGAATCTCTAGCCCCGTGGCTTGATTGTGCATTATTTTCACGCGAGCGGAAGAACGCGCTATGGGCCAAGTTCACCCCTTGTGATGTACGGTATGCCGCTCGGTATCGGCCCGGACGAATAATCGGAGGCTTCAGAGAACAGCGTAGCCTTAGGTATGATGCATTGCCTCATATATTGACCGTTACACAGGATGATATATGCAGCAGCTGGTCTATAATAAAGATTCTAATGGGTTGTGGCTGCGTATCTTGGTATGGTCGTTGGGTCATGCTGTAAGGCGCGGTATCTCGTGATCAACCAATCGCAAGTATCGTTGGTTGCCTACCCCCGCAACCATCTGAACTTGCGATGCGAACGCATCACCAGCCCCAGTCCGGAAACGGCCTGGGGTTTTCTTTTGTCCGCTGCCTGACGCCACCGTCAGGATACCGGCGAGATCGCCCCGGACATCGATCTGGAGGCCCTTGTCGGATGGCGTCAGGATGATCGCCTCGATCAGCGAGCGGATCACCTCGGCTGCCTCCTGGCGTTTCTCGTCCAGTTCGGAATGCAGCATGTCATGCAGGCGCGCGAGTTGCCGGTGGTAGAACTCCGCCATCTGGGGATGGAGCAGGGGAGGCGGCGCCTCGGCGGTGGCGAGGAAGCCCGTCAGTTCCGCCTTGCGGGCTTCGAGCTTGGAGCCGCGCTCCTTGACGGTTTCGATCGAGATCGCTTCTGAAAGATAGAGGTCCATCAGGCGCTGGATGTCGCGTTCGACCCGCTTCAGTTCCGCCTCTGATGCGCCGATGTCGGCCGACGCTTCCATGCGCAGCCGGTTCATCTCGGTGGTGAAGGCCGTGCAGAACTCGGCGAACAGCTCCGAATCCATGAGATGATGACGCAGGGCAACGAGCACGCGCCGCTCCAGCTCCTCGCGACGCATATTGGTCCGGTTATCACAGGTGCCCTTGTTGCGCGCCGTCGAGCAGCCGAGCAGGGTGCCGGAGATCATCGAATAACCGCCACCACAGCAGCCGCATTTGCTCAGGCCGGAAAACAGATAGCGCGGCCGACGTTTCTCGCGGAAATGGTCAGGTGATGATGTGTCGCGTGTGTCCCGGCTGGCGCTGACGCTGGCCTGCCGCGCCTTGACCGCGTCCCACAACTCCTGGTCTACAATCCGAAGCTCTGGCACCTCCTGGATCACCCATTCGGAGTCCAGGTTCATCCGAGCCTGACGTTTGCCGGTATCGGGATCCTTGATGAAGCGCTGGCGGTTCCAGACCAGCTTGCCCACATACATCTCATTATTGAGGATACCGGTGCCCCGTGCGCGGTTGCCGGTGATGGTCGAGAAGCCCCAGGCGCCGCTGCCTGGGGCTGAAATGCCTTCGTCATTAAGACGGAAGGCAATCGCGCGCGGTCCCAGACCTGCCGCGAAGTCGCGGAAGATGCGACGGACCACCTCGGCTTCTGCTGGATTGATGGTCCGGTCGCCCCGGATCGGCTCGCCATTGGCGTCGAGCCTGCGCACCACGTCATAGCCGTAGGCGTTGCCGCCGCCGGACTTGCCCAGTTCCACACGCCCCCGCAGGCCGCGATGGGTTTTCTCGGCCAGATCTTTCAGGAAGAGGGCATTCATCGTGCCCTTGAGGCCGACATGGAGGTGGGAGACCTCGCCCTCGGAGAGGGTGACGATCCGCACGCCGGCATAGTTCATGCGCTTGAAGACGCCGGCGATGTCCTCCTGGTCGCGGGAGAGGCGGTCCATGGCCTCGGCCAGCACGATCGCAAAGCGCCCGCGCTGTGCATCCGCGATCAGCGCCTGGATGCCGGGCCGCATCAGGGAGGCACCCGAGATGGCGTGGTCGGTATACTCCTCGACGATGGTCCAGCCCTGTTTTTCCGCATGGGTGCGGCAGACGCGAAGCTGGTCGGCGATCGAGGCGTCACGCTGGTTATCGGACGAATAGCGGGCGTAGAGCGCGACCTTCATGGCGAGGCATCCCTTACGGTCCGGAGCGGCGGCGCTGCTCCTGTTGCTGAGACCGGAACCACTCCCGTGCCGCGCGACGGGCCATGAGGCGGACGAACGCCACAAGGCGAGGGTCGGGGGCATCGGGGCGCAGGACGAGCCGCAACTCAGGCTCGGGCGGTCGATACGCCGGGGCAAGGGACTGGATGGGTCTGTCCGTCATCGTCGCTCTCTTCCGACCGTATGGCAAGGAAAACAGACACACGATCCGGACAGATGGCTGTTATTTCAATGGAAATACGCATTGTGGAACGTCGCGCTTGTGCGTGTTCTAGCGTAAGGAATCGTAGTTATGGGTAGTCCCGGATACAGGCGCGTCGTACAAATACTTGCGTTTGGCGGCATCACGAGATGGGGGGCAGTATCATGGCCGATGTGGGAATACCATTATTCCGTCCAGTTGGGTGAGCGAAGGCACTTGCGCCCCCGCGCTCATGGAAGCGACGCTCTCGGTTACGACATCATGACGTCGGTGAGGGAGTTCGTGCAAATGTCAGGACCCTGGTACATTAAGCGCATTACGGATTTTCAAGACCTGCGGGTATGGAGCAGTTAGGCTAATCAGCGGAAATTGGAGGATAAGGCTCTTTATCTGTCGTAGAATAGCCTAATCTAAGATAATAGAAAATTATTAGTAATCTGTTGAGAGGTTTTACGTGGCCTGGCGAAAAGACGTTACCGTTCCTGAGGATGAGTTTAAATCCGCACACGATTATTATAGTTCAGTGCGGAAAGGCATGCGAGAAAAGGCCAACCACAATAAGATAGAATCCCAAGTTTGTTTTTCTACCATCATTGGATGCACATTACTTGCGCCTCTGTTTGTAACCTTAGGAACTCAAGTGTTTTGGGCAAAGGTGGTTCCATCGCTATTATCTGTGATGGCGGGTGGTCTGACCAGTTGGCTGCAGCTCAGAAAACCGCAGCGCTTATGGGTACTATATCGGCGCGCACAGCGCGAGTTGGAGGAACAGAAGGCTAACTATGACTTTAAAGATCAGGATTTTTCTGACTCGGTGGACCCGGATAAACTGCTTGCGCGGAAAGTAACTCATATCGCACGATGGGTACATGATTCATGGGAGGGCTTGGTTCCTGAACCTGATATGCTTGCTAGCGGCCAGGGAAAGAAGGCGCCAGACAAGCGAAAAATTAATGACGGCACCCTAAATAGCTAAATCGGGCCATCATACAAAATGCAGTAAATTTGAAAAGTAAGATTGGATAGAGTGTTAGAATGTAATGAACGATATATAATATTAATTATTTTAGTTAATAATTATGAACTAATTATGGAGATGATTTTTCATCCAGATGGCCTATGTGCGACGCCAACCATAAACCACATAGTCTAAAGCGACGATCGCGGCGGCTTCAGAAGCTACCTTGTGGAAGGTATTATCTTTTGAACTGTCTCCAAAATCGCTGATTCCTCGGATAATTAGTGCAGGCACCTCTTGTTTCTGGCAGGCATCGATAACTCCGTAAGCTTCCATTTCAGCAACGCAGACTTTATCATGTAACGTTCTAAGGCTTGAAAAAAAGTTCGGATCACGAACCAATAACTCACCAGATGCAATCGTTGCGGGCGAAACCATGAGACTGGCAGCAACTTCACCTGCATTAGATTCTTTTGGTATTGCGAAGCCAAGGGTAGTTGCTTGTTGTTGTAAGCGCTCTGACAAAGAGGCAGTTGCGAGGTAAGTGTTGAGGTCTTGCTGAGTTAGTAATCCTGGACGATGGATTTCCGGGCGCGCAGCCAATATGCCTCCATCTAATGCAGCGGATCCCTCATAATAAACAATTCTCTCGGAAAGAATAACTTCACCCAAAGTCATTTTTCCACGCATGCCTGCCGCGATCCCCATCATCAGAACTGTTTTTGGCTTGAGTTCTGATAATAGTTGACTGGTAATGGATGATGCAGTCACGTTGCCAGCGCTTCCGAGGGATGCAACAACGCAGGACACAGGGCCGTCTTGTCTTGTAACGATCGTAGACCAAAAATGAATACCATTGAGAGACACACGTGGCTGGCTGAAGTCCTTGATCCCAAAAGCCAACCTCGCTGCAGCGAGTTCTATCGGCAGAGCGGTCAAGATCAATACATCTGGATTTTGCGCTATTTGTTTGGCTTCCTTTTCTATTTGGAAAATTTTTACTGTCCGCTTGGCAAGCTCGTCTATGCAGAAAATGGGCTCCTGAAGTGAGAGGATATCCAGTTCGCCTTTCACCTGTTCGCCCGTGATTGGAAACATTAATAACGGGTTTTCTTGAAAAGTTTTTAGCAGTCCAAGGGCTCCCGCGCCGTCATTGCTGAAACCTCCCAGCTTTAGGTCGAACGGTAGGATAGGTAATTTTCGTTTGGACATTTTTCGGGCCCGGTCGGAAACTCCCTTTCCTCCGCCCAGTGCAATCATGGCGGTTGCAACGTCTACCTGCTCGTCCCCTATATTGCCGCCAGTCACCAAATCATCATGCACTTTGATGACATCTGCGTAGTGAAGAGCTTTGAGGCTGCGGATCAGCCTGCGCTTCTCTTCCGTCATCTTTTCGTTCATCGCTAAATCAGATGTTATAATTTTAAGTTGCTGTGTCCCCGCATAATTAGCCTTCAATCTCTCGACTTCATATGCGACAGTCCAGTCGAAAGTCAGTGGCTCATTATTCTGGTTGCGGGGTTCCCCGGCAAGGTAGACCACCAGTCCCCCATTTGCGTCGAGAATACTCTTAGTAAGCGCGCGAACGAAATCGTGAGCCCGATCTATATATACCTTTTCTGTCTTTTTAGAGATGCTGCCTGCGACCAGAACAAATTCATTATTTAGCATTGATCCTGTACCATTTGATGCATGTCAAAATATTATCGTATCTTCAGTAATGTAAATCATAGCAAGGAATTAATTTCTTCTCTATTTTTCAGGGATAATTGGATTACCTCTGGCTTCTGACCTGCTTGATCATTAGTTAAATTGAGTTGAAACAGAAGATAGAACAATAACGCTTGACGACACTTAATGTGCATCTCCCCGTTTTCAATAGAATAGTCACTCTCGATCAAACGGCGTTTCGCGGGGCTGAGACCAGGATGTGCCGTGAGAATGACATCGACCACGCTGTTCCAATCAGTATCCTTTGAGGCTCGCTCCTCGTCCGGGCCTACGTATCGGGCGAGTTTGATACGGGTCAGGGAAAAATCCCTAAATTGATTGCGTTTATGGCAGTAGGCTCTCGTATGCCAGCGATTGCCGTCATGCACCAATGCATGAGGTGTCAGTCTTCGCTCACTGCCTTCCGGATCAGTCATGGACTGATAAATGACCTCTACGGAACCCGTTTCACGTATTGCGCGGATGATCTCTCCAACCACATCGGCATTAAGCCGACGTCCCAGCCGTGGTACCGCAGCTACAGGTGGTTGCCACCCCAGAAAGCTTCCATATGGAACCTCAGGTTGAACTGCTACTCTGATTAAATCTTCAAGGTACCGCTCAGTCGAACTCGACGGATAGACTGGCCTATAAGAATAAGTCGCCCGATATGTTCGGGCGCGCTTATCATATTTCAGATTGTCTGGAGAAAGTTTCGAGTATTCAGTGATATCCAACGAGGCCTGTGGTACAGATATTCCGAAAAAATCAGTCAAGCTGCTGCGATTTATTTGGCCATCCCATCGCAATCTATAGTCGATAAACTCCAAACGCCGCTCCTGCCCCCAACGGACTCCTTGTCGAATCGTATTGGTGGGTTGCTCGCCCGTTGATTTGGGATCATCTACCATTTTGAACCTCGACAGCATATAAAAAATAGACGCGCGTAAAAAGTGTCCGTATAATAATCATACGCTATGGATCTGCCAAGCGTATTTTCCTTGGATCTGCCCGGCGGGTATCGTGAGGGGAGAGGCATTGGAACAGTATCAAACTTCTTCGAAGAGGACGGCTGATGCCACTCACCAATACGCAGATTAAGTATTATGATAGCAATGTGCTTCGCTTGCCGAGAGATAAGCGTCAAACTTACAACGCTCAGGTTGATCGATTGATTGCTGCGCTGCGTGAAAGCCTGAAAAAACAAGAGAATATAATCATCAAACGCGTCGTAAAGGCCGGCTCATTCGCCAAGCACACGATTCTCCGCAAAACCTCTGAGGATGCGATTGATGTAGATGTTGTATTCTACATTACCGGGCAAAAGGTCGATGAAGAGACGTTCTCCAGTCTAAGTGACAAAATCTACGAAACACTAGTTAAGCTATACCCCCAAAAATCTGTTGAAGACTTTGTGATTCAACGAAAGGCAGCTACGGTAAGCTTTGTTGGCACTGGACTGGACGTCGACATTGTTCCCGTTATTGAGAACCCAGATAAAGAAGGTTATGGCTGGCAATTTGACCGTGTTGACGGATCAAAAACGGAGACTTGTGCGCCTTGCCAAGTTCGGTTCGTAAAGGATCGTAAGGATCAGGACCCGGACTTTCGTACGCTCGTCCGCTTGGCTAAGCGTTGGCGTACTAAGATGGAGTGTCCACTAAAATCCTTTCACATTGAACTTATTCTCGCTCATGTTCTCGCAGTGAACGGACGCGAAGGTTCACTGGAAAAGCGCTTCTGCGACTTCCTGCTTTATATTGCTCACTCTGAACTCAAGGAGCTTATTAAGTTTCCTGAAAACGGAACTGTACCGAAATTTTACGATCCTGTAATAATACTCGATCCTGTATGTGACCGGAATAACGTCGCAAGCTGCATTACCGAGGATGAACGAAAAGAAATCGTTCGAATTGCAGATCATTCTTGGGAGACCGCACATTTTGCATCTGAAGAAGATGATTCTGACCTCTGGAAAGAGTTGTTTGGTCGAGGTTTTAAAGTGGAGGAGTTAGCATGAGTTATACCACTACGCAGACATCTACCTATACTACTACGGATGTTGAGGCGGTTCTTCGACGTATCACCGCTGATCTGGTGATGATAGCCTCAAGTAGTGGTGCTACCACTGAGGCTCGCGCGCGAGAGTGGGCTCATGACATCGAACTTCTGGCCAAGAATGACTATCTGAATTTCGTCGATCTGACGCTTATCTCTAATGGAAATGAATATAAGGCAGCTAGATACTACGTAGATGCGTCAGGAGGTCTGGCAAATGACCGCCCGGGTAATGCGCGTTGGCCGCGAATTGAAGGAGCTTGGCTGCGGATTACGTTGAGCTATAAGAACAGTTACGATCTGACTGCACAACAAAAGTTAGCCGGGAAAATGAAGATTTCTTGGACACCTTCGGACGATGATATCAGTCATGCCGACCTTACCGAAGGTGATGGTCGTGAATATTCTAGCAACGGTTACGGAATGCGACGGAAGGATTACAATTAATGATTAAAAGCAACGTATTTGATGCGGTTATTGATCTCCCCGTACAAGAACTGACTGGGCGCGAAAAGCTTCTGCTCGGTTTTGAAGGACGTTATGAGCGCATCCATAACCAGTTGCGTCTATTGTTGAATCAAAACCAATTGTCCGCATGGAGCAGCAATTACCACAAATCGGTATTACCGATCTGCGACTTGGTTTCTGATCAATATCCTCTCGTAATTTTTTATGGCGATGTGGGCACAGGCAAGACGGCGACAGCTGAGTGTATTGCGAACCGTATTGTTCGTGAATCTCGCACTGAAGATTCCCTTCTGTTCAAACTGAGTAATCGCGTCCGTGGTTCGGGTAGAGTCGGTGAAATGGGTACTTTGTTGACCCAAGCCTGGTCAGAAGTAATTGAGGCAGCGGGAAAAAACCGTCGTGCTATACTTATTATCGATGAAGGCGATTCAATCGCCGCTTCGCGCTCTCAGAGCCAGAGCCACCATGAAGATAAGGTGGCCGTAAACACCCTCATTCAAGGGGTCGATGAATTACGTAAGTTTGGTGGCCGTATAGTGGTCATTCTATGCACTAACCGGTTGTCTGTTTTGGATGCAGCGCTTCGTCGACGTGCTGCTATCGTAGAGGAATTTACCCGCCCAAACGCCGCAGAACGTAAAGCTCTTTTCAATATGGATCTCGCTGGCATGAAGCTCACGGAGAAACAACTCACAGAGCTAGTTGCAGCTACAGGTGAACGGAGCGGCCAGCCCGCGTGGACTTACTCGGACATTCGAACACGCCTTTATCCAGCGGCTCTTGCCAAAGCTTTCCCCAACCGCGCGTTGAGCTTTAGTGATCTCCTTGACTCGTCGTTAGCTATGCACCCTTCTCCGATCATGGAAGATAAATGACGTTGCCATTGTGAAAATTACTTTCACGATGGCGAGAGCAGTTTTTTATCATTCCGGCGATATCCCTCACGTAGCGTTAAGCATGTGTGAGACTGGTGATTTGCTAAAGTGAGACCATACTTCAAACGGAGAGTATATGAAAAGCCAGCAGGAAATTTTCGTTTCAGTTGATATTGAGGCATCAGGCCCGATACCTGAAAAATATAGTATGTTATCTGTAGGGGCGTGCGTAACATCCAATCCTTCTAAGAACTTTTCATGCTACCTAAAACCTATTTCTAAAGAATTTGTTCCTGAAGCCCTAAAGGTCACGGGCTTGTCACTGGAACATTTACAGGAAGAGGGGATTGAGCCTATCGAAGCAATGACAAAACTTAAGGTGTGGCTTCATTCGCTGACAGAGACGGAAGAAACCGTTGTTTTTGTCGGTTTTAATGCATCTTTTGATTGGAGCTTTATTAATTACTACTTTCATAAATTCCTTGGTGGAAATCCTTTTGGTATTTCTGCGCTTGATATTAAGTCGATGTATTTTGGAGCTACCAATTGCACTTGGAAATCGACCCGTTCAAGTGAGATTGCGAAGATCGTTAAACCACGGAGTCTAGGCGATCATAATGCTTTGCATGATGCAATCTACCAAGCTGAATTGTTTGAATTGATTCGTAAGAAATTCGTTAAAAATTAGCAAGCGGATTGATGCTTGCTCTGTCGTTCAAAAAACACTGGGGAGTGAGCTGTAGAAGAAAATTTCTTCGGAAGAAAAATCGTCTCTATCAGTTGCATGCTGTTTCAAAGGATATGCTCATATAGCGTCTGTTCAAATCCTACGTGATATTACAAAAGCTAATCATTGCTTCGCCACCATTATTCTTTATTTTTGCCGCAAGGATGCGGATTGGCCTAGATGTAGCCGTCGGAGTCAGAGGGCTGTGCGGGTTTTCGTGACGGGTTGAGAGGGTGGGAGAGAGTCTCCCGTCCGCCCGTCGTGGAGTGTTTCGCCATGGCGACCGCTATTCCCAAAATCAGCCTGAGTTCCTCCCGTGACATTCCGTTCAACCGACTGGTGCTTTCCCAGTCCAACGTGCGGCGTGTGAAATCCGGCCTGTCGATCGAGGAACTGGCCCGCGACATCGAGCGCCGCGGGCTGCTGCAGAGTCTGAACGTCCGCCCTGTCCTTGATGATGCTGGTGTCGAAACCGGCAGCTATGAAGTACCCGCTGGCGGACGGCGCTTCCGTGCCCTCGAACTGCTGGTGAAGCAGAAGAAACTGGCGAAGACGGCTCCGGTGCCGTGCGTGGTACGCGAGGCCGGGTCGGCCATTCTCGCCGAGGATGACTCTCTGGCCGAGAACGTTCAGCGCATGGCCCTGCACCCGCTGGACCAGTTTCGCGCCTTCCGTGACATGCTGGAAAAAGGCATGTCCGAAGAGGAAATCGCCGCCGCGTTCTTTGTCGCACCCACCGTGGTCAAACAGCGCCTGCGACTGATGACGGTGTCCGACAGCCTGCTTGAGATCTACGAACAGGATGGGATGCGGCTGGAACAGTTGATGGCGTTTTCCATCAGCGACGACCACGCGCGGCAGGAACAGGTCTGGGAAATCGTAGCCCAGAGCCATAATCGTGAACCCTACGTCATTCGCCGCATGCTGACGGAAAAAACGGTGCGGGCCTCGGACGCCCGTGCGCGGTTTGTCGGTCTGGACGCCTATCTCGCAGCCGGTGGTCCCATCATGCGCGACCTGTTCGAGGCTGATGATGGTGGCTGGCTGCAGGATCCGGCTACTCTGGACAGGCTGGTCATGGAAAAACTGCACACACGCTTCATCGACCGGGACATGCTGCCCCTGTTTCAGGCCGTGTCATGGCCTGTCGTGAAACCGGAAGAGCAGGCAAGGCAGGAAGCCGTGAAATCCGTAAGGATCGATATGGCAGCCAGATTACGCTGCATGTGGTCGTAAGGGAGCAACGCGGATGTGCAATCTTTATTCCATGACCTCGAACCCGCAGGCGATCCGGGAGATTGCGAAAGTCCTTGAGGATCGCACGGGCAATCTCCAGCCGCTGCCCGAAATGTATCCGAACACGATGGCGCCGATTGTGCGGAACGGGGAAGGTGGTCGTGAACTGGTTATGGCGCGCTGGGGCATGCCGACACCGCCCGGTTACCTGAAAGGCCATAAGGTGGATCGCGGTGTGACCAATAATCGATGAAGCATTACAAGCCTTCCAGCATTTGCGCCGCGACACTATGACCTTGATCTCGCAGATCCCGCGCGATCTTAGCAATCCACTGCTCACCGTCTGGACGACTGCGGATAGCGCCAATCAGTTCACGTAGAAGTTGGAGTTGTGGGTTGCTATCTTCGCCGATCATGTCATCCCCAGTGTCGGGGGACTCGAATGCTACACGGGCAAGGTCAGCGATGAAGCCGTCATGTGGTGAGGCCTCGCTGGTTGCGTGCGAAATGATGCGTGGCGTTGCATAACGTGCGCGACCTTGAGGCGGCTGAACAATCAGCAGCGCCTCGCCCGGATTAACGTGCACCTTGAGCTTCTCGCCATCTGCACTCTCGTGCTCGATGTATACTTCGCCGCCCGTTTTTAGTGCCGTGTTCGCAATGGCTCTTATTGTCTTGGTCGTCTTAGATCGCGCACCCTTCTTGCCCTTGCTACCCAAGAGAAGGTTTTTGATACCTGCAATATTCTTTAGGAAGTCAATCAGGTGATTGATCGAATCTGCATTATCCGCGATCTCCTTCAATATTGCGATGATCGAACCCTGGCGGATCTCGGTGACGATCAACTCGCACCCGTAGAGTCGCCGGTAATCGTTGCCGATAGCGGATAGCAGATAGCAGTTCGCCCAACACGGCAGCCCCGACGGGCTCCTTGTAGTCGATTGTCAAGAGAAGTTCGTTGGCGGGCATATGGAAACCTTTATTGGGTTGCGTTTCGACTAACCTGCCCGGAACGCCGTCGCTGATCAACGCACCATGATCGTCGAGCCGACCGCGCCTGTCGCTATGATGAGGCCGCTAAACGTCGCTTGAGTTCACCGCTGCGAACTGTTGCTTTCCGTCCTCTTTTCCCAAGAGCCAACTGTCTGTTCCCCCCAAGCTGTCTGTCGGCTTCAAGAATTAAGCAGGCAGGCGGCAGTCGCCTACATGTCAGACATACAGCCACCCAGACTGCTTTCCGAATAGCGGACATGAGCAAGGCAAACTCCCGCTATTATTTTTGGCCGGGAGTGGATTGGCCCGTTCAGGCCAACAATGGCAAAAAGCGGACATGTCAGCGCCTACCATTACACCGTCGGGTTGCCTCTTTTCTGTGGGTGCTTTCGGATTTACAATGAGAGAATGACAAATATCGATCCCGCCCTCATTGCGGCAGCTGCCTTCTACGACGAGCATTATGCCGCTGCACAGCCGTTGTTCCTTCGGCCTAGTGACAAGATTTTTCTGGGCAACAAGAACGAACGACTTTGCCGGTTTTGTGGGCTAGGTGAACAGGATGCGACGTTCAAGGACGAGGCACACGCCATTCCCGAAGCGCTCGGAAACAAGAGCCTCTTCAGCTACTATGAATGCGATGCCTGTAACAGTTTTTTCGGGAAAGGTATCGAAAACGACCTTGGCAACTGGTCCAAGCCCAGCCGGACTCTTTACCGCATTCGTGGCAAAAAGGGCGTGCCATCTATCAAAAAGAGGGGGGAAAAGCCCGGATGGCGCATTGATTACGAGCCGACTGGCTTCGTCATCAAGCAGTATGAAGACGATCCGTTGATGATCGTTGACGAGGCGAACAAGACGATCACCTTCGAACTCACACGGGATGCATACACACCTGTTGCAGTGCTGAAGGCGTTCGTCAAGATCGGCTTGACCGTGATGCCGTCCGAGGAACTGTCAAACTTCATAGAAGCTATGACCTGGATTCGGGAAGCTGATCACAGCAAGGGGTTGGTGAACGAATTCCCCCTAATTAGAAGCTTTCAACCTGGACCAATGCCCAATGATGTTACTGTCCTTATGTTATTCCGACGCCGTATAAACGTTACCGGCGTTCCATACGCCTTCTTCGTGCTGTCATTCGGCAATGAGGTGTTTCAGGTTTTTCTTCCATCGCCAAAACAGGATGCCGCTATCAATGGAGTGAAGCTGAATTTGCCCCCTTTCCCTGTGCCAGGAAGCATTGACCGTGCCAAATACGGCAACACCACCGTTGCGGTAGTTGATCTGACCGGTCGTACTGTCGTCAGAGGCGAAACCGTTCCATACGCTATGGGCTTCGAGAACTTTACTCGCGATGAGCCAGAGGCCGACGCCAAGTCTGGTTGATCAGTTCAGAGGTTTCTTTGACCAGGAGTTTCGCAATGGTTGTAAATCGAAATAATATCAGCATCTTAATTGGTTCGAAAGCTTAGCACGACTGTCCGCTTACCGGATCTCGACCAAACTGGTTGAATGACCGGGTTGGGCGCGCAGCGGTCATTACACATAGCTGAACGAACGGCAGAAAATATTGTCTGGGTGCCCCAAACCGGACCGGCCGTTCTCCCCCCTGATCTGCCCGCCAGCTCAGCGGAAACAGAGCAGACAGGCGGCAGTCGCCCTCATCTCGGACATACAGCCGCCCAGACCGTTTTCCGAATAGCCGACATGACCAATGTAATATTTTTGGCCGGTAGGCGACTGGCGGCTTTTAGGTTGCGAGACGCGAGGAGCAGCTATTGACCACTTCAGCGGTTCACATCTGCTTTCCGTACCCATTCTCATCTCAAACCCTTTTGCAACCGTGGACGCAGACGAGAACATTTGCCTCGATGATTTGGTCGGCACATATTAATTGCATGGCCGATGATACAATTCAAATCGATCCGAAAATTCGCTTTCTCATAAGCGTTCCCGACTGGAAGCCGGAAGAGGCTACTCCATTCCAAGGTTTCTCTCTCTCATTGTGTAGAAACAGCGGATTTCTGCGCTTCATCTATACTTTTCCAACTGACATTTTCGAACTGACCCCTGTGTCAATGCCAAGCCGGATCGCGCGGCGGATCGCAGGACAACTTCCAATCGAATGGTACGGTCAATCGCCGCGTGCACTCAAATTCATGCCTGCCCCAATTGAGATACCATTTACGGTTGTCATTCTCGATGAGTCGGAAAAAATTTCTGATTATCAGGATTGGCTCGACCAGAGTCCCGGGCCAGTGACTGTCATCGCCAAGGAGGGAGGCCATATTACTTATAATCAACTGTCGTTTGATACGCTCCGCAATCGGTTTATTGAGATTTGCGACGAGCTTGAAACAATCGCCAATCTGGCAGGTGTTGCTGAGGCTAGGGAGGCAATAAAGTCTTGGGTGTCACCCGATGAACGGAAGCTACCCTATAGCCTTGGCGGGCACGGCACGATATCCCCCAATCTCGCAGTTTTGAGCATTTGTGGTTTCACTTCTCTTGCAGATGAACCGTTTGAACGACTTGGAGATGAGTCTGCTTATATTGAGCAAATCGTGCACACCTCAAACTCAGTGTTAGACGAGCGAGAGGCCAGTCCTCCAAGCGAAGCTACGCTTGACAGATTTTGTCGAGAGCGGCTTGAGCCAGAACTCATGTTGTGAGGAGCAGGGCTCCAGCGCCAAAGTCCTGCGTCACAGGGTTGTCATTGCATCCCTGATCGAGACGGCGAAATTCAACGGGATTGAGCAGTTTCAGTGCTTGCGGAATACCCTTGAAACGATGGTCTTGGGGTTTTCCGCAAGCCGTATCGACGAGCTTCTGCCCGTCCGGTAAGGATAGAATGCGTTAGGCAGGAAGCTGTTCTGAATGAATGTTGCTGTTACTCTTCGTCGGACTGGAAAAAAGCTTCGCGATGAGAGACTCTTCGTTGTTTGTTGTATCTGCGCCAAGGGAAAATGACGCTGACGTTTGACTGCTTCCAGCGACCGCACCAGCCTCAGTATAAAGTGAGAATGACGAGGATGAGGATGTCATGCTTAATTGAAAACCGTCTTTGAAAGTAACCGCCCCTTTGACCTGTGACGCAGGAATACCATTTATGATAACTCCCGCACTTACAGGAATATATTTATCCCCCTGAGGAAGAAGAACAACAGGATCAGTCTGATAGATGGCATCTGAGGATTCGGATGACAGGTCAATCAGTGTCGCCGCTCCTGTCCTGTCGACAGAGCTGACGCTTGCATTCGCTGCGCTCGACACCGCGACTTCGGGCTTCCAAGAGCCATCCTGGATGGATAATTCAGCCGCTGAGATCGCTCCTGACATATCGATGTACATTTGTACCTCTCATTATTTGCATGCTGTTACTTGAGAATGTCTCGAAAGGTCCGTTTTCATCAATCCGTTCACACGATCTAGGCAGAACGCTGTTCTGAAGGAATGTTGCTGTCACTCTTCGTCGGACTGGAAAAAAGCTTCGCGATGAGAGACTCTTCGTTGTTTGTTGTATCTGCGCCAAGGGAAAATGACGCTGACGTTTGACTTCTTTCTGATACGGTGCCTGCTGCAGTATAAAAAGAGATCGAAGATGAAGAAGAACTTGTGGTATATTGCAGCCCATCCTCTAGACTAACGGCACCTTTAATCTGCGATACAGGTATACCGTTAATTGTGGTGGCTGCAGGGTAAGGAAGATATTCATTACCATGTGGCAGAAGTACAATTGGACCGCTATTGTAGACGGCATTTGACGCTTCTGACGAAAAATCAAGCACCGTTGCTACACCCGTCTCATCGAGACTGGTCACGTTCCCTCCAACCCTTGAAGATGCGATGGCTTCGGGCTTTATCGAGCCATCCAGGATGGATAATTGCATCGCCGATATTGTGGACGAAAGATCAACAATCATTTTACTTTCCCCGATTACACCCACATTCATCAAGTTGAAGGTATGGTAAATTTTCGCTCAGTATTCCCACCAACACATCTATAAATCATTAATTTTCTAATTTTATATACAGGTTATATGAATATATGAAATACAGAAATAAATTGGCGATTTTGGTGAGCAAGCTATTCTCCGCATGCTAGTATATATTACATAACAGTTAATAGATGAGGTGTTTCATGCCTGTATCCAGTGTACAAACTGAATATTCAGATTTCAGCCAGGGTTTTCCTTACAAAGGCAGCATAGGCGGTCCAACAAGCCTTGATATGGCAATGTTTGACGCAAACGGATATTCTGGAAAAATTGTTGCGACACCCGACTCTAGTACGTACGAAGCTATTGATACACATACAAACTCCGAACGATACTGGATGGGCACCCTCTGGCTCGGCGGAATTAATAATCCCAGCACCACACAACACGTCACTTTGGAAATCGATGGATCGGATACTGATGTTGGTATCTTTGAGTGTGTCCCATCCAGTGGCGGGGCACCGACAGAAATAGATTTTAAGGGCACGAATGACAGTGTCAGCATGTATCCAGGCGAAGCATTGGGTAATGGTGGAGACACAATGGATCTCTCACACACAGTCTTCAAACAGGTTGATCCAACAAGTGGCGCGTCAGCGGCGCTGCAAAAACTTGTCATTCACGGATCTGGTGGCAATGATACGTTTACTGGTGCAGCACTAAACAATTTTCTTTACGAAGGTATAGGAAACTGCACATTCCATCAGAGCGCTGGGAATGACGTCATCACATGCAATGGCGGGAACAGCACCTACTACGCCAATAACGTCTGGTCTGCCTACGCAGGAGGATATTTAGACCAGAACGGTACGAGTTATCTTAACAATGGCGAAGATTGGGCACTCTACGATCAGACTGACGGTCAAATGGTGTTCCTGACCAATGTGCTAACAGTCGTTCTGAATGGCGTCACTTATTTGTCTTCGGTAGAGAACCAAGCTGCCGCTGCATGGCCGGGGACGACATCTGCAGCTACTTCCGCCCAGAGGTCGGCTTTATCGAGTGGTCTTGCATCTGACGCGGCAGCATCGCCCACCGGTGCTTTGCTATCGGGCGCAGACCTCAAAGAAATTCACGCTTCTGTATTGGCGGATTTCACCCTCAAATCTCTTCAAGGAAGTGCATCGGTCGCATCCATCGGTAGCTCGCAGGCAGCCACCAATGAAGATTACAGTTCTGCTTCAGCAGCGAGTGTTCTCTCAGGCATCCAGAACCATACGGCGCTGGTAGCGTTTCCTTCGGCTGACTCGACGACTATCTTCTCGACCTAATCTTTGTACATAGATTAAACCCTGAATGTCTTGCTCCTTATCCTCACTGCATATTCTTCGCATGAACTTACGGTGAGGAAATCTATCTCAGTGGATAAACCGAATTTATATATAAATATTCAGACGTATTTCTCCGGAGATTGCAATACAATAGAAGAAATAGAAGGATAAGGAAAGCAAGATAAGGGAAGGGGGCGCCACAGTCCGGCGTCCTCCACAAACGGTGGGTTCTCGCCATGCTCGCCCCCTGCGCGGCCTGTGCGTGGCTCCGATCCCGGCGCTGCGCGCCGCGTCTGTTCCGTCCACCGGACTGTGCCCGCTCCAGAGACATCAGGAAAGATGTTGAGAGGAGCAGAGAATGTCGATTTCCGAAAATCCCTTGATCGTGGGCACCATGGTTTCCATGATCCTCTATAACCGGGGACGCGGTTACGTGACCGCCGTGTATGGCGAAGTCGGGAAAACCCCCGTCCGGTCGCTGGCAGGGCGTAGCATCATGACGGGTGGCTCAGCCAGTTTTGACATCGTGTTTCTCACGGGACAGCGCAGTCAGCGTCTTCCCGAAGCGATCCTGCGCGGCGTGCAGTGGACCGTGTATGCGCGTGAGGACGGGTTCGCCGATGCGGACCAGCTGGAACGACTGAAAACGCAGGCCGACGAGCTGGCTGCGGAAAAGTGTCGGAAGGAAGCTGAAGCAAAGGCTTCGTTCGACGCCGAAGTCGAGCGGCTGCGCGCCGATCCGGATGTCGCACATCTCAAACAGGGTGATGAGGGAAGCGGCACGCTGGCGGCCGCCAATCTGCGCGTGCTGCTGAAAAAGCGCTGGCCGAAGACCCGCTTCCGGATCCGCAAGCAGCATTACGGTTATCTGCGCGTAGCCAACCGGATCTGCATCCGTGCCGCCGGTGTCGACATCTTTGATCTTCTCGATCAGGACTGGTGGGATTCCTATGAAGCACAGGAACCACCTGAAGACGTCGTGCGTGAGGTGCTTGAACAAGAAGAATGGTCGCCCGCGCTCGAATGACGGGCGATCCATTATCCGCAGGAAGCCCTGAAATCGTTTGTCTGTTTCTGGAGATCGTCGATGAACACGCTCGCGCCTGTCGTTCGTGATACCATTGGAAAGTACGTTGTGGAGACCTGTTACTGTCGCGACGGAAAGGTTCTCTTACGCACACCTGAAATCTATCCGGTCAACGCCCGGGACTGGCATGGCCCGTATGGGGCGTCTGTCTCCGGAGGGACGACGCGCGCTGGTCAATGCTGCGCCACATCAGAGACTGGAGCCCTAATCTATTTTCCGGCGGCGCAAGATCCCGCTGAAACGCCTGATCCGGGGGACGTGGATCCGTCATCCGTAGAATGCATGGTCGCCGAACACGTGATCGTAAGCGCGACCGTGGTTACCCCTCAACTCTGATGGGTCAGGCTTCATGCTTAAAGAACAACACTTCAGACGCACACGGTTCCGGTCTGTCCGATGAGGTCAATAACCATTGGGGTCAGCTCTTCAAGGCGGCCATGTGACCACGCTTCTCAGTGTGGGATCAGAGGCCGGAAACGTGTCATCTCAGCGAGAAGAAGATCTCTCCGCCACGTCCTGTTTCAGGCAGGATTGGCAGCCTCATGTCACAATCCGGTTCTGAAAGTTGTTGCCAAAGATATGACGGATCGAGGGCACCACATAAACTGACCCTCATTGCGATCGCACGGCGTCTCATCACAATCGCAAATGCTGTAATCAAAACAGGCCTGCCGTGGCGTATCAGCCACGTAGCTTAAACACAGTTGCTAGACAGGTTTCCCCGGCTCAACGATCAGGCCACGCAAGACCATGCGCACACTCGGGTCACCCCACAGCTTCATGCCTTCCGCCACCGTATGAGCCGAACCCACGATCCGCGCCAGCACGGCATTGCCAACATCAATCAGCAGGGAAGCCAGCAGGGCAATATCCACGTCGTCCCCGATACGCCCCATATTGCGATACCGGGTCAGTATGCGGATGTACTGCTTGTAGATCAGGGTATCCAGCCTGCATGCCGTGCGGTAAGCGGCAGACTGGTCATCGAGCAGTTTGGCGGTCAGGATGACTTTCCATGAATCCCGGTCAAGGAAGCGTAGCGCCTGCTCGGCCAGCATGTTTTCAAACGCGATGATACCCGCCACCGGATCGTCCGGCAGCGCACGCATGAACCGGCGGCGTTCGGGAAGAGCGGCTTCCAGATGCCGAAGAATAATACTGAGGAGAATATTATTCTTTGTTTCAAAATAGTTATAGACCGTAGCCGAAGCAACAGACGCTTCCACGGCAATGGCTTCGATCTTGGTTGATTCATAGCCCTGTGTCTGGAACAGCAGTTCACCTGCATCCAGAACATCGGACTCTTTATGATTTCTTGAGGAGCGGGGTGGCGTTGTCAAACCGGCTGGTCCATCTGATAGCAGGCTGTGCGCACGTATCCATCACTGACTGACAGGTACGGACGACTGCCGCAATTCTTCGTCAAGGCCATTTTCCTGCGGCAAACCCCATTTATCAAGAAGTTCTTTATAATTTCCATTCAGGACAAGTTCACGCAGGCCGCTGCGGATCTGTTCCGCCAGTTCCGTGTTGCCCTTATGAAACCCAATTCCGAATTTCTGTGGGAAAATCAGCCCTTCCATTGCCGTAATTCGTCCCTTTTCACGTCGGATCACATATTGGGTGACAATGCTGTCAACCATCATCGCCTGCACCCGCCCTTCATAAAGCTGGATCATGGCGTCGGAGTCATTTTCCGCGGGATAGAACCTGATTTCGTTCCCACTGCAGTTTTCCGCGCTCCATTGCTGGATCTGAGCCGGCTGGCTGGTGGTCCTGTTGGCCGCGACGTATTTGCCGCACAGGTCACGCTGGGTACGGAAAATCGCCGCATCGCGCGTCGGCACAAGAAAACGCGATCCTTCACGCAGATAATCCACGAAGTCCACGGATTCCCGCCGCACCGCATTGTCGATCATGCCATTGAAGAACAGGTCCACACGCCCGGTCTGGACGGCAGGCAGCAGTTCTTCAAAACTGATTTCACGAAATGTCAGCGCCCAGCCATTCTGCCGGGCAAGGGCGGTGGCAAGATCAATATCAAAGCCTTCCAGCTGCCCCGTCTCCGGGTCTCGCATGTCGAGCGGCGGATAGCTGGGATAAACACCGATCACCACCTGCCGGGGTGCTGCTGTGGCCATAACCGGCCACAGCAGCACGGGCAGAAGGGCGCGGATCATCCCGAATGCACGATCACGATACCGCAAGGGCTTTTTCCTGCTGTTCGTAATACCGTGCGATCTCCTCTCCTGTTGTAATCCATACGTCGTTGCAACTGACAGTATATTGCAAAAATTCACGCAACAGCCGGAAGCGCATCGGCCGACCGCTTACCTGCGGATGGAACACGGTTGTCACAAGGTCACCCCATGCGCGGGTTTCGTCCAGGTCATCGCGCCACATCGACAGCACATGCTCCTTGGGAAAGATCGAGCGCGGGCTGAAACGGTTCGCAAGCCCGTGCATCCAGTCATCGTAACTGGTGGTCTGGGGCAGTTCAATCAGGCCGGGCGATCCGTCCTTCATCAACTGCCGGTAAGGGCGCACATCATCAAACCAGGAACTGGTATAGAGAAAATTATGCTCCTTCAGGCTCTGGCACAGTTCGGCTGATGCTTCCCCGATGGGCGCACGATAACCCACAGGCACCACGCCCAGCCGCCTTTTAAGCACTTCCAGCCCGTAATCCAGTTCCTCCTGCATATGATCGGCGCCGGGTTCGGGAATGAGATGATGATAGCCGTGATGCCCGATTTCATGACCATCAGCCAGTACCGCCTCGGCCATGGCGGGGTGGGCTTCCACCGCCCAGCCGGTAATGAAAAACGTGGCCTTCAGCTCCATTTCCCGTAAAAGCCTGAGGATGACGGGTGTGCCCACCCGTGCCTCGAACCCGCCGAAGGACATGGTGACAAGACGGTCGGCATGGGACGGATCCTTGCCGGTCCATGCGCTTTCCGCATCAATATCGAAAGACAGGAACATGGCGGCCCGGTTCCCTTCGGGCCAGGGGTAGCGCAGGGCGGGCGGTGCCTGGTTGGGGGGCGTCAGCGGGACGTTGCGATAGCGTTCATAGGTTGCAGACATCTTGTATGTATTCCTGTAATTTCAGTTGGTCTGTGCGCGCGCGCCCAGCGTGGAGGCTAGGAAATCAGCCGCTCGTGGGTGCGATGGCGCGGAAAAGAACTGTGCGGACGGGGCATTTTCCACGATGGCCCCTTGATCCATGAACACGACCTGGCTTGCGACCTCACGCGCAAAACCCATTTCATGGGTCACGACGATCATGCTCATGCCGGTTGCGGCAACCTGTTTCATGACCGCCAGCACGCGGCCTACGGATTCCGGGTCAAGCGCACTGGTCGGTTCGTCAAACAGCATGACCTTGGGCTTCATGGCCAAGGCCCGGGCGATGGCGACACGCTGCTGCTGGCCACCGGACAACTGGGCCGGATAATGCTCCATCCGTTCCCCCAGTCCTACCCATTCCAGCAGGCGACAGGCCTCCCTGCGAGCTTCCGCCGGCGGGACAGACAGGACATGGAGAGGGCCCTCCATCACATTCTGCACCGCTGTCATGTGTGAAAACAGATTGAATTTCTGAAAGACCATACCGGTCTCGAGACGCTGGCGCGCGATCTGGCGCTCCGACAGGCGGTAAAAACGTCCGCTCTTTGCTGCAGCAATCCCCATCAGTTCGCCATCCACGACCACACTGCCGCCCTGATAACGCTCAAGCTGGGCGATACAGCGCAGGAGTGTGGTCTTGCCCGATCCCGATCCGCCCAGCACGCACATCACATCCCCCTGGTTCAGGGTACACGACACCCCTTTCAGAATGGATGTGCTGCCGTACGACTTGCTCAGGTTCCTGACCTCAAGGATGGGTGACGCAGGTATTGCTGCAATATCTGTGGCAGTCATCCCGACCATCCCCTGTTGATACGTTTTTCAAGAAAATACTGCACAGGCATGAGAACGGTCACAATCGTCAGATACCAGAACCCGGTCACAAGGAGCAGTTCGATCACCCGGGCATTGGCATAATAGATGTTCTGTGCGTTATGCAGTATTTCCGGATACTGGATCATGCTTGAAAGCGATGTAAGCTTGATCATGCTGATGAACTCGTTCCCCAGTGGTGGAATGACCACCCGCAGGGCCTGTGGCAGGATGACCCGGCGCAGCGCCAGCAGACGTGTCATGCCGATCATGCAGCAGGCTTCATATTGTCCCTTGTCCACACTGGTCAGACCGGAACGCATGATTTCGGTGATGTAGGCCCCCTGATTCAGCCCCAGACCAAGCAGCGCGGAGAGGAACGGCGTCATAAGCTGCACTGTCTGGACCGAACCGTAACCGGGTATCCATATATGCGGGAACACCAGCGCCAGATTGAACCACAAAAGCAGTTGCAGGATGACCGGCGTCCCCCGGAACAGCCAGACATAACCGGCCACCACCGTTTTCCAGACCGGATTGCCTGACTGCTGCACGATGGCAAAGGTCAGGCCGATCACGGTACCCAGCATCATGGCGGATATGGCCATGAGCAACGTTGCGGCCACACCCTGCATTATGGTGCGGACCATCAGGAAATGGCTTACATACCTCCACTCGATATCGGAAACGGCAAAGGCATGGATCAGCCACGCCACGAATGCCAGTACGCCCACAAGCGACACGGCCATATGGTAACGGCCCCGTTCTATGATCGTGCTGTGATCGTCGAGTTGTATTTCAGCAGACATGTCTCACCTGTGCAGACTATGAGGGAATGACTGTATTGGCTTCCAGGTGCCATTTTCGAAGAAGGCTCTGATACTTCCCATCCTTTTTCATCTGTTCGAAACTGGCTCTGATATTCTCAAACAGCGCGCTGTCATGTCGCATGGCGATCGCAAGACAGGCTTGGCTGATAGGGGGCAGAAACCGGCGGAACAGCGAATGGGCATTATCAAGAAAATATCCAACCGTTTCCTGTCCCTGTACGGCGGCCTGCACCCTGCCCTCACGCAGTTCCAGACGGGCCATGGCGGAATTCTCAGTCCCCACCACTGTGATGTCAGGCAGATGCCCGGCCGTGCAGACACGTGCGCTCCATACCTGCAGGATACGGGCGAAATCGGTGCCACGAGCGGCGGATACCGTCCCACCGCACAGGTCGATGTCCCGTGTGAACGGACTGCTGCCCGACACCAGCAACTGGGCGCCGGACTGCAGGTAATCAATGAAGCGGAGAACACCCCGCCGACCAGGCGTGTCGTTCAGACCACTGATGATGATATCAATCCGCCCTGAACCGACATCAATCATCAACTGGGGAAAGGACGCTTCGCGTATTTCCACCGGACGCCCCATCTGCCTTCCCAGCGCATAGGCGAAATCGACATCGAAGCCCTGAAGCTCACCCGTTTCCGGCGCATGGAATTCCATGGGTGGGTAAACGGGGTTGATCCCCACGACCAGAGGCGCCGGCGGCGCCCCGTATCCGGCGGTCATGGCCGACAGGGACAGCATGATGCTCCCTGCGGCAAGAACGGACATGAAGGCAGTCCATGCGAATAGGGGCAGGCGACGTAAGCGCATTTATGCTCCTGTCCTAATAGGAAGCGGAGATGGTACCGAAGAAGGAACGCGGCGCGCCGATGCTGAAGGACTGATAATCACCCTGCATCGGATTTCCGTTGTCCCCCATCGTTCCGATATAGGTGGAATTGAAAAGGTTATAGACGTTGAAACCGACGGACAGCGTGCTGAGCGGGCCGACACGATCGAAGTTGTAACGCGCTCCCACAGACGCCAGCCAGTAGGACGGAACATGCAGCGTATTCACGTAGTCAAACGGGCGGCTGGACATGTAGGATGCGTCAAAATGCACTTGCGCACTGCGGTAGGTATAAGCAAGCTGCGTTTTATACATGAAGGAAGGATAGTTGACGATCCTCTTCCCCTTGGTTTGATAGGCCGTGCCGCCATCGGACACATCCGATCCGTACCATCCATGATTATAACTGAAGCTGTTGTAGAAACTCAGCCCCTTGAACGGGCGGAGCGTCGCCCCCACGTCCACGCCGTTCATGTGGACACTGCCTACGTTGGCGACTGAATCCGTCGGGTTGACAATATTACCTGATGCGACCGTCTGCAGGCGGTTGAAGAAATCAGTATGGTAGAAGCTGACAGATGCAGACAGTTTCTTCGCCTGATAACGGTAGCCGACCATATAGGTCCAGTCGGTTTCCGGTTTGATCACCTTCTTCATTTCATTGAACGTCTGCAGGTTGGTTACACCCCAGACACTGCCCAGGCCATAGCCACCATCAGCATAAGTACGCAGGTTCTTGGCAATATCGAAATAGAATTCGTTATGCCGGTCGAGATTGTAATCAACGTTGAAATGCGGCAGGAACCCGTCTGATGCATTCAGGCTGCCCTGCGCCAGTGCCGCCTCGCCCGTATTGTTCGCCACCTGTGATCCACGGGTGGTGGACGTCATGGCCTTGAACCCGGCAGACGCTACCAGGTTGGGCATGATGTAATACCGGTCTTCCACATAGCCCATGAAAGTATTGGTGTTGAAATCGAAGGCCCACATGCGATCAAACGCAGCGCCCAAATGGTTTGGATCCGGTACACCCTGCCCCAACAGCGGGGCTTCGTACAATGTCTGGCTTATGGCGTTGCGGTAGTATTCGTACCAGATCCCGGCCTTGAGGACATTGTGTCCCATGCGCCAGTTCATACCGGACGTAAACCCGTAACGCATGAGCCAGGGACGCTTGATCTGTTCGGACAATGGCGCCCCGTTGGGCGAGGCATGGAAGGGGTTGGTGAACACCCCCATCGCCTTCTGGCCATGACCATACAAAGTCGTGTCCCATGACAGGTTGTTTGTCATGTTCAGCTTGAGTTTCGTGTACGCAAGGTAGTCATTCCAGACACGCCCCACGTCATAATATGCAACGTCCTTGGGATCGTTCGTCTTGTCCTGGCCCAGCGTGTATTTCCCCTCCGCCGCGTTATAGGCGTTGGTATAATTGGGATAGTATTGATCAAGCCGGGTACCATACACCTTCAGGAAATTGAAACTGAGATCCTGATAATCAACCGGCTGCACAAGGTTGTTCCAGTCAAAGAAGAACGACAGTTCACTTTTATTCTTCAGCGGCTGGACAAGCTTGGCATTGACGTTCTGTTCAAACTGGTATCCCGCGCCCTTCCACTTGTCCGTGTCATTACGGACATAGGATACGTAAAACCGGGTGCCCGTCCTATTCAGGTTGCCACTGTCAAGCCGGACAAACGTATGGTACGCATTCCAGCTGCCGAAGGACTGCGAAACACGTGCCCCGGCCTTCTGCAGGGGATCGGATGAAACCATGGAGATCTGGCCACCCAGGTTGGTGGTCCCTGGCGCGTCCACAGCACCCGCACCCTGCGAGATATCCATGCTGGCAATATTTTCAGGCGCGATCGCAGCCTGAGATTTCAGGCCGTTATAAGTAAAATATCCCTGATCACCCAACGGAACCCCATCAAGGGTAAAGCCCATCTGGTCCTGCACGAAGCCACGGGCGTACAGCGTGGAAGACCACGTATCCACCCCCAGCGCATCAGACGACGTGAACTGAACGCCTGGCAACTGGGCAAGCATCTTGACTGCACTTGTGCCCGGCACGAAGTTGTCCATCATGGCGCGGCTGACCACTTCACGCGTACCGTGTGACTGGGTGCGGGCGGTGGACACGACACGCAACTGCTCCGACACCTGTCGCGGTGCGGCGCCCGCACCGTGCCGCACCGTGTGGGCGCCTGCCCGCGGCGCCGCCATAACACCATGACGCTGCCCTGGAGCGGGAGCGGCCCCGGAAGATACGGTCGCTCCCTTTGCAGAATCAATGTATGGAACACAACATACAATGAAAATCCCGAGACATCGGCTACGTCTCATTACATGCCTCCTGATGGATGATTGTAGGGTTTTTGAGATTGGTTACTTTTTATTCCTGCACCTGACTGTTTTAGACACCGGAACATGACGGACCGCACCGGGCAGGCGGCCACGCGAAACACCACGGGCAGAGACCTGCGCCATGAACTGATCTGGAAAAATCAGTCTGCAACCTGATTTTTTCATGTTCCCGGCACTCACTCCCATAATTGGAATGATATCGAAACGATATGAGCGGCGCTTCATCTCGGCAGTTATGATACTCACGCGCGCTCTATTTCCTTGTAGTAACATTATTTCACCCTGCCGTCCGACCCTGTGGAACGTAACTCTCATGTCGGCCCACCCTGCAGCAGGAAAATTGATGCTGAATCACAGGTTGGAATCCCTGCCTGAAATAACAGAGAATTTTTAAGATCCCTGCTTCCGGGATATCTCTGACATACCGGATAATTAGTAACGTAAACGGAATGAATCGGCCCTGTCCAGACTTTTTGGTGTCAACTCCAAATTTTTCTTGCGTCGACGCCAAGGCACTATAAGATGAGATCATGACCGAAGCAGCCGTCATGTTTTTGCTGCATCCGGGATTAATTACTTATATTCAATAATATAAATGGGTCATGCGTGATATGAATGCGATCACAGAAGGCGAATGGCGTTATAACCAGCTGATCAAGCTGTTCCCCTCGGAAGCGGAACCCGCATTCGAGGATACAACACAGCAGGAAACCGTATGGGGCCAGAAATGGGGATGTAACAACGACGTTGGGCGTCTGCGCATGGTCATGATGCACCGCCCCGGTGACGAAGTGAACATTGTTGATACGTCGAAACGTATGGAAAACAATGCTTTCGGCGATGTCGAAGCAGGCTGGTACTGGCGTGGCGATACAGGCCCGGATCTTGCGGCAATGCAGGCGCAGCACGACAGTTACGTCGCCACCCTGCGTGGGGAGGGCGTGGAGGTTGTCTATCTCGACTCCATCGCGCCGGGCCGTATGAAATCCTGCTTTACCCGTGATTCGCTCATTGCGGTAAAAGGAGGGGCCATTGTCACTCGCATGGGCCCAAGAATCCGCCGTGGCGAAGAACGGCCCGTTACCCAGACTCTGGCCCGTATGGGGTGCCCGATCCTGCGGACGATTTCAGGCAGTGGTGTTGCCGAAGGCGGCAGCTTCGCATGGCTGAACCCCACGACCGCAGTCATCGGGATTTCCTCGCGCACCACGGAATCCGGAGCCGACCAGATCGAGGAAGTCCTGCGTACGCAGGGTGTAGAACTACTGCGCATTCAACTGACCGGTTATCGGCTTCATATCGATGGCGTGTTTGTCATGCTCGCCCCGGACCTTGCCATCGCCAATATTGCCCTGCTGCCTTACTGGTTCCTTGAAAAGCTTGGTGAACTGGGAATTCACGTCATCGAAGTCGGTTATGAAGATGATGTATCTGTCATCAACTGTCTGGCAATCGCCCCCGGCCGCGTCGTGATGCCCGAAGGCGTGTCCGAAAAAACACGCAAGGCGCTGGTTGGCGCCGGGGTCGATATCGTTACGGTCAAGTATGACAAGATGATATCGGGTGGTGGCGGCCTGCACTGCTCGACCGGTCCCCTGATCCGCGATGATATCTGAGGAGAGCGGGATAATGTGGAATGACGAATTTTCCGATGCGCAGCGTTGCGCGCTCGACTGGCTGAATGAACGGCAGGCGGCATTTTCCAAAGATCACAAGACAATATGGGATTTTCAGGAACCGTCATGGCGCGAATACCGCTCCAGCCGCTGGTATGTCGAACGCCTGCGCAGCGAAGGGTTCACAGTGGAGGAAGCTACGGCCGGAATGCCGACCGCCTTCCGTGCGGAATGGCGTAACGGAGACGGTCCGGTGCTGGCGGGCTACGCTGAATACGACGCGGTGCCCGGACAGTCGCAGGAAGCCGTTCCCTATCGGCAGCCTCGGAAGGGGACAAGCAAGCTGGCGGCGGGTCATACCGACCCGCATTCCGCACTGGGTATCGGCGCTCTGGCCGGTTTCCTTGCCACGAAACGGGCCATGGAAGCGCATTCCATTCCTGGCACGCTCGTCTTCTTTGGCGAACCGGCAGAAAAGATGTGCGGTTCAAAGCCGGTGCATGCCGCGCACGGCTATTATGACGGGCTGGATGCCGCCATCAGCTTCCATCCCCATTCCTTTCCCGCGCTGACGAATGGATGCTTCTGGGAAACGACAAGCGCACCTTACTGGAGCCGCATCTACACATTCGAATGCCCCGATCCCGAAACATGGCAGGCGGATATTTCATCGGGTGAAATCACGCATATCCATGCCATTGCACGTGCACCCGGTGCGATCGATGCGGTCTGTCTGATGTACACCAATTCCAAGATGATGAAGGAATCCATCCTGCCGCATACCGGCAGCTGGACCATCAACGAATTCATCCCGATTGCCGGTCAGGCCACGGCGGACAATTTTGCTCCCGGAATCGGGCAGATCCAGTACTCAATGCGCGCGCCTTCGCTGGATATGTGCCAGTCGGCCTTTGAAATCCTTGACCGCAATGCCGACAGTATCGCGGCGATGACGCATTGCACCGTCAAAAAGGAATGGATCACCAAGACCCGTCCCGGTCTGCCCAACCATGTCATGGCGGAAACCACTTTCGCGAATTTCAAAAGACTGGGCGCGCCACAATGGGGTGAGGACGCGGTGCGGTTTGCCCAGGACGTTCACAAGACCCTCGGCCTGCCCGAGACCACAGAACCCCTGCTGCCCAACATGATGAAGCTGACTCCACCACAGGAAGCCGAGGCAGCCTTCCGTGAACAGTTGCCGCCATGGCAGAAGCATTACGCGGCGGATGACTACGTGGATTATACATGGCACGCGCCGACGGTCCGCCTGTATGTCGCCCGCCCGACCCTGCATCACCCCGAAGCCCCCGGCTACCGCTATCCTGCATGGGCGCGCCACGCTATGGCCGGTTATACCGCGTGCATCGACCCGATGTGGAGCCGCGCCTCCCAGGTCATCACCACCACGCTGCTCGACCTGCTGACAAAACCCGCGGTGCTGGAAGCGGCACAGGCCGAATTCCGTGAACGGACCGGCGGCGGAGTAGGCGGATCACGCTGGATTGCGCCGCTGCTGCCCAAAGATTTCAGGGCGCCGGTTGATTACCACTGGCCTGAATACGTGGAAACGCCCCGCGGCCGTGAATGGTCCATGGGCAATGTGCGCGATTGATCGGACGCAAAGGAGTTCAGGATCATGACCCCGGTTGACATGTTCTCCCCTGCGGTCCCGACGCCACAGGATATCGCCACCACAACGCAGCGCCTGAGGGAGGACCTGGCGCTTGCCTATCGCCTGTTCGCCCATCTGGACATGACCGATACGGTCTATACGCACCTGTCCGTGCGTCTGCCCGGGTCGGGACACCGCTTTCTGGTCAATCCATATGGCTATCTGTTTGAGGAGATCACGGCCAGTTCGCTTGTCGAGGTGGATGCCCGGGGCCAGCCTGCGCAGCCTACCACCATGCCTGTCAATCCCGCAGGCTTCGTCATCCATTCGGCAGTACATGGCAGGCGACCCGATGCCGCCTGCGTCATGCACACCCATACCCTTGCCGGGATGGCGATTGCCGCCCAGCAGGGAGGGCTGCTGCCGATCAACCAGATCAGCATGGAATTCTACAATGCGGTGGCAGTGCATGAATATGAAGGGATTGCGGAAGACCGCAACCTGAGCGAGCGGGAACGTCTTGTCCGCGACCTGGGTGACCACAAGGTCATGATCCTGAAAAATCATGGTCTGCTCAGTGTCGGGGCGACCATCGCGGAAGCATTCTACTACATGTATTATCTGGAACAGGCATGCCGTATCCAGCTTGCCGCGCAATCTGGCGGCCAACCGCTTTCCATTCCTTCGCCTCAGATGCTTGCGCATGTGCGCAGCCAGTTCTCCACGGGGGCGGACAAGGGCGAGATGCTGTGGAACGCCCTGCGCCGCAAGATGCAGAGAGAACAGCCGGATTATATGACCTGATCCTCACACCGTGGTGAAGCCTGCTGGCGGAGAAAAACCTTATGTCGCTTCAGTTGATCAATCAGCCGCCCCCGTGGCCGGGTGGCGCACGCTGCGCGGTGTGCATGTGCTTTGATTTTGACGCCGAAAGCCTGCTGCACCTGTTTTATGGGGCGGATGCGGGCCGCCATGTCAGCGCCGCGTCCGAACTGCGTTTTGGCGCAACGGTTGGGGTGCCGCGCATTGTCAATATCTGGAAGCATTTCGGCATCCGGCAGACAATGTACGTGCCGGGCTGGTGTGTGGAAGAATACCCGCATGCCATATCCCTGCTGGTCGAAAACGGGCATGAGATCGGTCATCATGGCTGGCTGCATGAACGCGTCAACCAGCATTCCCCTGATGACGAGCGCCGGATCCTTGAAAAGGGCATGCGCGCGATCGAGAAGGCAACAGGCCGGGCGCCAGCGGGTTACCGCAATCCATCAGGCGCGTTTTCCGAATACACGCTCGACCTTCTTGTTGAACATGGCTTCAGCTACGATGCGTCGCTGTATGGGGATGATGTGCCATACATGCTGAAGGGCAAGGCAGGTTCACTGATCGAACTGCCTTCCACCCATGCGCTGGATGACTGGCCACAATATGTACACACCAAGGCCTTCAGGATGGCCCAGACAATCCGCGCGCCCGCGGAAGCCATGGCCGTATTCCGTGCGGAATTCGATGCAGCCTGGCAGTATGGCGGCCTGTGGTCGGCAATATGGCATCCGTTTGTATCGGGCCGGCTGTCGCGCGCGGCGGAAATTGTAAAACTGCTGGATTACATGCACGAAAAAGGCGATGTCTGGTTTGCGCCGATGGAAGATATCGCAGCCCATATCTCCACGCTGGTGGCCAGCGGCACATGGATACCGCATGAAGAGCAGATCCCGCGCTGGATCGGGGGCGTCCCCCCCCTTTCCACTCCCGTGCGTTAGAGAAAGGGGCTGGCATGAAAAGAACATGGATCATGACCATTATCGCGGCGATCATGATCGCGTATGTTCTGTTCATCCATTATTACAGAAACGGTCCGGTAGCCATTACGGGGGAAAACCCGATTGTCGTGGCCGTCAACACGGGAAATCCGCCAATGGAATTCCGTGACCCGGAAACAACGCAGATGCAGGGATTCGATATTGATCTGGCCGCCGCGATTGGCCGGGTTTCGGCACGACCGGTCACATGGGTTGACAGTACTTTTGAACAACTGATCCCGACCCTGCTGTCGGGGCGGGCCAACATGATCATCAGCGGCTTCTACGACATTCCCGCCCGGCATGTCCTGTTTGACTTCATTCCCTACCTTACCACCGGATCACAGTTTTATACTTCCGCCGAACATGATGACATCCATACGCTGACCGACCTGTGTGGTAAGACTGTCACGACCATTCAGGGCACCAGTTTTGCCGAACAGGCTGCACGCTGGAGCGCCAGAAACTGCGAAGCCCATGGAAAACCCGCCATAAAGGTCATGTGGGATTCAGATCTTGGCCAGCAGCTGAGCAACCTGCGCGAAGGGCGTTCAAGCGCAGCCCTGCATGGGCAGGAAGTCGTCGCGTTTATTGTCGGACTGAGAGGCGGCCATTTCCGTCCCATTGCCGCCCCCATCAACCAGACGAATATTGTAGCAGCCTTCAGGAAGGGGGACATACAGAACGAAACCCTGTTTTCAGAAGCACTAACACGAATACGGCAAAGTAATGATTTCATAAACATCGCTAAAAAATGGAACCTTTCAAATAATATAAAGCAATAATACGAAAAAATGGAACATATGACGCCTGTCATGCCACCCGGTCCCGCAGCATCCGGAAATACAGACAACAAAAGGAAAATACATGAATCAGGACATGATACCCACGGGCGTAAACCTTGGTATTGATGGCCCGTCGCTGCTGGCTGACATTGCCGAAACCGCAGCCTTTGGCGGCACGGCAAAGGGTGGCATCTGCCGTCTGACCCTTGGCGCGGAAGACCGCCAGGTCCGCGACTGGCTGGGAACGCAGGCGGCTGCACTGGGCGGCGTGCTTACGGTTGATTCCATGGGCAACCAGTTCATCCACCTGTCTGGTTCCGATCCTGCCCTGCCCCCGCTGGTCATGGGCAGCCATCTTGATACGCAGCCGACCGGCGGAAAATATGATGGCATTTATGGTGTGCTGGCCGGCCTGTCGGCCCTGCGCGCGCTACAGCGCAGCGGCTACCGGATGCGGCACCCAGTCGAACTGGTCAACTGGACGAACGAGGAAGGGTCCCGTTTCGCGCCCGCCATGATGTCATCCGGCGTATTTACCGGCGCCTTCACTCAGGCACAGGCTTACGGAACGCAGGATGCACGGGGAACAACCTTCGGACAGGCACTGGAAGAAATCGGCTACAGGGGCGCTGAACCCTGTGGCCAGCACCCGGTCCGGGCCTATTTTGAACTGCATATCGAACAGGGACCTATCCTTGAAAAGGAAGGCATAACCATTGGCGCGGTCACCGGCGTGCAGGCCATACGCTGGTTTGACCTGCGGTTGAGTGGTCAGGAAGCGCATGCCGGCACGACACCACGCGCCATGCGTCGCGATGCGCTGCTTGCCGCAGCCCATGTCATGATCATGATCGACGAAATCGCGCAATCTTATGGTGCAGACACACGGGCGACCGTGGGTGTCATACAGGTGCAGCCCGGCAGTACCAATGTGGTGCCCGGCGAAGTCGAGATGTCGCTGGACCTGCGCCACCCCGATGATGACGTGCTTGCCGCCGTGGAAGAGCGCATACGCATGGAAGCCACACGACAGGCGGAACAGCAGGGCGTTACGCTGTCAATGAAACGGATCTGGGATTCCCCGGCCGTGCATTTTGATCCCGACTGCGTGGAAATGGTGCGCAGGGCCGCCAGCCTGATGGGGCAGAGCTGCCGTGACATCGTATCTGGCGCGGGCCATGACGCCGCCTATATGGGGCATATCTGTCCCACCGCCATGATCTTTATCCCCTGCCGCGACGGGCTGAGCCATAATGAAGCGGAACACGCGGAAGCAGGCGACATCGTGGCCGGGGCCAATGTGCTGCTGCACGCCATCATGGCGGCCGATGCACATTTTGACCCCGCATAAATCAGGTAACCTCATGCTTTCCCGCGGGTGGATTGCCCGGCAGTCAGACTCTGCCGCCATCAGCACGTGCTCAGACCGTCTCGAGCGACGGGCAGGAAACCGGCAGGATCCGGGGGAAAGTGGGACAGGCAAGCGACTGACCGGGCATGAGGTTATCCCCCTGACCGGCTTTGTTGCACAAATCGGGAATTGGACGCAGCAAGAAGGACGTGATTCGTGATGTCTCCTTTTATTACCTCTCCATTCATATCTGAAGCGCAATTCACTCAGTTTCAACGGGATGGAGCGCTTTGCCTGCGTAACGTGATACCGGCTGAAACACTACAATCACTTACAGAGGCGTTGCCACAAGCCATTGCCGCCGCTGGTCCGCATCATTTCAAGTTTGGGAACCCGGAAGAAAAAGGTGGTTTTTTCGGAGATGTTCTGGTGTGGCAGCGTGTTCCTGCTTTCCGTGATTTTGTTTGGACCGGTCCGTTATCACATGTTGCGGGTGCCTTGATGCATTCTCGTACCGTCACGTTTTATCATGATTTTCTGCTGATCAAGGAAGGTGGCACTTCGAAACGAACGCCATGGCATCAGGATCAATCTTACTGGTGTGTGGATGGTTCCCAGGCGCTTACGGTATGGATGCCGTTGGATGAGATTCCGCTTGAAACGTCTCTGGAATTTGTGCGTGGGTCACATCTTTGGAACACACTTTATGAAGCCGTGCCTTTTGACAGCGCCAGTCGCTTCAATGGTAGTCGCGATAACCGTCCTCCAGTTCCGGATATTGATGCGGCACGGGCAGATCATGAGATTCTGAAATGGGCTTTGAAACCCGGTGACTGTCTTGTGTTCCACTGCCGTACGCTGCACGCTGCACCGGGCAATATCAATCCCAATCGATCGCGCCGTGTGCTGTCCACTTGCTGGGCAGGCGATGATGCGCGTTACATGGAAATCAAGAGCGATCTTGCGCCGCCTGTCAAAGGTGACAATCTGGTTGTAGGACAGCCGCTTACCTGTGCCACTTTCCCGCAGATCCTTCCGGTGCCCACCACGGCTTGAGGTGTTGTGTTGTTACCCCGCTGCGGTGGGGGATATGCTACGTCGTGTCGTCAGTTAAGCAGGATGATGATTGAAACGAACTGAACGGCTGCGAGGAAGGTCGATTTCAATGTGTCGTAGCGGGTTGCAATGGCGCGGCACTGTTTGAGTTTATTGAAGAACCGTTCGATGAGGTTTTCGTTTCCTGTAAAGAGCGAAGTCTGTGTCCCGTTGTGTCGTTCTGTTGCGTCTGGATGGAATGACCGGGGTAATCCCGCGCTCTGTCAAATGGTCGATCAGCCTGTTCGCGTCATACGCCCTGTCGGCAAAGAAGGCGTCCGGGTCGATGTTTTCCATGAGCGGTTCCGCCTGGGTGATATCAGCATCCTGCCCCGGTGTGAGGGCGAGTTCCACCGGATTACCGAGCGCATCGCAGATGGGATGGATCTTCGTCGTCAGTCCACCTCGTGATTGTCCGATGGCCTGATCCGCACCCCCTTTTTCAGGGCTCCGGCACTGTGCTGATGTGCCCGGACAATCGTGCTGTCGATCATCATGTATTCGTTGTCGTGATCTGCCGCCAGATAACGAAAGATCCTTTCAATCACACCACTTTCGCGCCAGCGGCGCAGACGGCGATGTTTGTTTTTCCAGTCGCCAAAGCGGGCAGGAAGGTCACGCCAGGGGATGCCTGCACGATAGCGATACAGCACGGCCTCCACAAACAGACGATTGTCCGCAGCCGTGCCGCCGACATGACCTTCACGACCGGGAAGAAGAGCCTTTATCCGCTCCCACTGATCATCGCGTAAACCGTAGCACCACATCTGTCTGTCTCCCCCCCCAAAAAAAAACGGGAAAACAGTCAGCACACGCAGACACAAAGTACAACTCTCAGCCGTCAAGAGCAGCGGTTAACTGACGACACGCCGTAGAACCCCCAGGCTCTCTTGACTGTCGTTGTATCGCTCGACGGACTGCCGCTGTCGTGCGGGCGCTTCCGTGTAAAATCTGTCCCATAGCGCATCCCTCCACCCCTGACCGGATAATGCGCCAGCAAAACACGGGACTAAATACTTAGAGCAATTCCACTGAACTCTGGCCAAGTGGAATTGCTCTAATTCATTGTTTATCGAGCATATTCACCAGTTCGAATGTGTTCATTCAAACTGGATATGCTCTAAGGTCTGTGGGGATTCACAAAGAGCTTGAGATATGATTCAAGCTCTGGATGGAACGTTTTGTGCTGACGGACGCCCAATGGGCGCAGATTGAACCTCACTGTCTTGGCAAATTGACAGATCCAGGACGGAGTGGTCGAAACAACCGCCTTTTTATGGAAGCAGTGCTGTGGATTGTACGAACAGGTAGTCCCTGGCGTGACCTTCCTGCCGTATTTGGCAATTGGAGCACGGCCTTCCGTCGCTTCAGCGACTGGCGGAACACTGATGTCTTCAAAAGGATTTTCGATGCCCTGTCTGGCGATCCGGACATGGAGTATGTCATGGTCGATGCAACGATCGTGAAAGTTCACCGTCATGGTCAGGGCGCAAAAGGGGGACTCAGAGCCAGGCCATAGGGCGCTCGAAAGGCGGCATGACGACGAAGATTCTCGCGCTGACGGATGCTCTGGGCAATCTGGTGCGCTTTCGCCTGATGCCCGGCCAACGCTTTGACAGCGTGGACGTGCCACCGTTGATTGACGGTCTCGAATTCGACGCTTTCATCGCAGACAAGGCATTCGACAGCAACAGCATCATTGCCGATCTTGATGAAAGGGGCGCCACGGTTGTCATTTCCCAGCATCCGAGGCGCTCAAAGCCACTGCCGCTGGATCGCGAAATATACAAATGGCGTCATCTGATCGAGAACTTCTTCTGTAAACTCAAGGAATTTAAACGTATCGCGATGCGGGCCGACAAAACAGACAAAAGCTTCAGCGCCATGATCTATCTCGTCGCAGCTATCATTCATTCACGATGAATCCCCACAAACCTTAGTTCGGCTTCGCCATGCCATCCTGCGGAGCGGCCATCGCGTTGTCATGGCGCATGTTGTCGCGGGACATCGTGTTCTTCTTCATGCCGCCATGCTTCTTCATACCGTCGTGGGACATGCCGTTATGGGCCATCGCATTTGGAGCCATCGTGTCGTGCGTCATGCCATTCTTCGACATGCTGTCATGTGCCATCGAATTTGGCGCCATCTGGTTCGGGGCCATGGCATCGTGCGACATGGCGTCCTGTGCGTGAGCGACGCCACCCAGAGCGACGGCGGATGAGAAAGCGGCTGCAATGGCGATATTGCGAATGAACATGGTCATTTCCTGATCTGTTGATGATGTGGAGGGGGAAGCATTCCGCCTCTCTGTTCCATTCTTCGGTGAGGCGCGTCGTCGGGTTACAGGACGGCGCGTCTTTTTTTATGACCCGCCGAACCAGTCGTAGCCCTGATCCTCCCAGTAGCCGCCGGGAAAGCGATTGGTGACTTCGATGGACGCAAGATATTTCGGATTCTTGTAGCCCAGCTTTGTTGGAATCCTGACCTTCATCGGCGCGCCATAGGCAGGCGGAAGAGCATGATCTCCATAGTCCAGCGCCAGAATGGTCTGAGGATGCAGCGCGGTCGCCATGTCGATGCTGGTTGAATAATCGTCAAAGCAGCGAAAATTGACATATTTCGCACGAAGGTCCGCGCCGACCTTTTGCAGAAATATAGAAAGCGGCACGCCGGACCAGTCACCGATCGCACTCCATCCCTCGACACAGATATGGCGTGTAATTTGCCGCTTTTGCGGCAAGGCGCGGAACTGCGCCAGCGACCATGCGCGCTTGTCCGAGACCAGACCACCGACTTCCAGACGCCAGCCTGCGGGATCGACGGTGCGGATTTCGCTCTCATCGTAATAGGCGTTGAACGGGAAGGGCCGCGTAATCTGCGAAGCGTCGAACTCCCTTGCGAGACGCTGGCGACTGAACAGCAGGGCCTGCATCCAGTCGGTGAAACGCGACATTGCGCTGAGCGCGCGCTCCACGGAGGGCTCGTCGTCCAGCGCACAGCCGGACAGCATCGACAGTCCGCCGAGCGACAGGGCGCTTTTGAGCATCAGACGGCGCTCGACCCGTCGCAGTTCGGGAGCAATCGCCGAGCGATCGAGGCGGTTGCGATTCATCGGGCGGTCCCTTCCTGAACATCCGTTTTCGGCGACGCGCTCGCGCGGCGGCCAAACACCATGCCGAACAGGGTCGACGGCACGAGCAGGGCGAGCGCGATGTGAAGGGCGAGAAAGGCGACGATCAGCGTCATCATTGCGAAATGAATGCGGCGGGCAACATCGTAACCGCCGAACAGCCATGTCAGCCATCCAAGCTGCACCGGTTTCCAGATGGACAGTCCGCTTGCAACGGTCAGGAGAGCGACAGTCAGCACGCCGGTATAAAGCAGTCTCTGGACGGCGTTGTAATGACCGGCGGCATGCGACAGTCTGAAGCGCAGCGCGAGAGCCAGATCACGACCAACGGCGCGTGGGCCGGTGGGCCGCAGATCGCGGAGGAAATGCCCTGACAGCACGCCATACGCCAAGTAGACGATGCCGGCCGCCATCAGCACCCACATTGCCGCGAAATGCCAGGCGATCCCGCCGCCCAGCCAGCCACCCAATGTAGCCCAGGCCGGGAATTCGAAAGGCAGAATGGGCGAGGCGTTATAGATCTGCCAGCCACTGCCGATCAGGGCGAGCATCGCCAATGCGCCGATCCAGTGGGTGATGCGAATGACGGGCGATGGCGTGCGGCGCGATGAGGGCATGTCCGGTTTTTCCGATTGAATGATGGAACGGTGATGCGGATGCGTTCGTCAGTCAGGCGCGAAAGGTTACAGCGTCCGCCGTCTCCTGACGGAAATAAAAACTCTGCTTATCCGCGTAACCGGACAGGGAGTTTTCGCGAAGAACGCTGTGATAACCCAAAACAGAGGGGAACACGGCATGACATCCCGCCGCCAATTCTTTCTTGCCGCCGTTGCCATGGCCACTGCCATGCCAACGTTTGGCCGTGCACGGGCCGCCGGGCTTTATCCCGTCACGCACACTGACGCCGAATGGCACCGCCTGCTGACGCCCGCGCAATACGATGTGCTGCGCGAGGCAGGCACCGAAACGCCGTATTCGAGCCCATTGCTGACCGAGCATCGCCCCGGTCGCTTCGCCTGCGCCGGATGCGACACGGCAGCGTTCGACGCGCGCGCGAAGTTCGAAAGCGGCACCGGCTGGCCGAGTTTCGACAGCGCACTGCCGCACGCCGTGCAGGAACGGAGCGATGACAGCCTGGGCATGGAGCGCACGGAGGTGCGGTGCGCGACCTGCGGTAGTCATCTCGGCCACGTGTTCGATGACGGGCCTCAGCCAACGGGCCTGCGCTACTGCATGAACGGCGTGGCGCTTTCATTCCATACGGCCTGAAGGAGCTGAAATCATGACACGATCAGGATTTTTTGGCATTTCTCTGGTGGCGCTGGCTACCCTCGGTGTCGCCTGCCACACGGCGATGGGAGAGCCCGGCCCCCGTGTTCTTCCGGCACCCGTTCTGGCGGAACCGGCGCCCGCGACGCACCATGCAAGCGCCGTCTTCGCGGGTGGCTGCTTCTGGGGCGTGCAGAGCGTGTTCGAACATATCCGTGGCGTGACCGCGACCCGCGCGGGTTTCGACGGCGGTGCGCGCGACACGGCGGATTATGAGACCGTCAGCAGCGGCGATACGGGACACGCAGAGTCGGTTGAAGTCGACTTTGATCCGACGCAGGTCAGCTACGGCACGTTGATGCGCATCTTCTTTTCTGTTGCGCTCGACCCGACACAGGTGAACCGCCAGTTCCCGGATGACGGCACGCAATATCGCTCCGTGCTCTACACGCGGTCCACCGAACAGGCACGGCAAGCGCATGACTATATCGCGCAGCTCGACGCGGCGCATGTCTTCACGCGCCCCATCGCAACGCAGGTGATGTCAGATCGTGGATTCTACCCGGCCGAGGCAGATCACCAAAATTTCGCGGCCCGCTATCCGGATCATCCGTATATCGCTACATATGACGCACCACGGATCGAGGCGCTGCACGCGTTGTTCGCATCGTCCTGGCGCGCGCAGCCTGTGCTGACGCTGGCCGACGATGGCGGGAGCTGACTCTCGCAGTAACCAGGGATGGAGGGTTCGTGACGGAAGCGGATTGGAGCCGCTGGATGGCGGCGGCTCAGGCCGGCGATGCCGATGCCTATCGCCGCGTGCTCGTCGAGGCGCAGGCATGGCTGAGACGCTTCTTTCTCCGGCGCTTGCCGCCATCCATGGTTGACGATGCCGTGCAGGACACGCTGCTGGCCGTTCACGAGAAACGGCATACCTTCAATCCGTCCCAGAAGTTCGGTCCCTGGATCGCGGCGATCGCTCGATACAAGTGGATCGACCGGTTGCGGGCCGCCGGCCGGGCGAATGATGCGCCGCTCGACGACGACCTGCCGGTGCAGGATCATGAGGAGCAGGTGACGACGGCCTATGCGCTGGAACGCCTGCTCGGGCAGTTGAAGCCAGCGCAGGCGGAAGCCATCCGCCTCGTCAAGCTGCATGGATTGAGTATCGAGGAGGCGGCACGCCGCACGGGACAGTCCGCCACGCTGGTCAAGGTCAACATTCATCGCGGTCTGAACCGCATGAATGCTTTAGTAATGCGAGGTAGTGATGTCGACTGATCCCCTGATCGATCGGCTCGCGACCGGCCTGCGTCCCGTCAGACGGCGGACGCCGTGGCGGGACGCGACGATCCTGTTGGCGCTGGGCGTGATCGAGATAGTCCTCGTGCTGAAGCTGGGCCTGATGCGTCCGGACATGCCGCACGCCATGGGAATGCCGAGCTTCTGGTGGAAGGCCGCAAGCCTGGCCGTGATTGCCGCCGTCGGCGGGGCCACGGCGCTGCTGTCGCTCGATCCCACACGCTCACCGCGACGCGGTCTGCGCATCGTGGGCATGCTCGCCCTCGCGGCACTCGCGCTCGGCTGGCTGGTGGACGTATTTCAGGCGGGTCCCGCCGTGCTCTGGCAGCGGCTCGATCCGGCGCACGGCATCGTCTGCGCGCGGAAAATCGTGGAACTGTCCCTGCCGGCGGTGCTGGCGCTCGGCCTGTTCGCGCGGCGCGGCGCACCGGTGGATGCGCGCGGCACGGCCTGGGCAGCGGGAATCGCCGCCGCGGCCTTTGGCGCGCTGGCCTTCACGCTGGCCTGTCCGTTCGACGACCCGCTCTATGTCGCCGTCTGGTATTCGGCGGCCTGCGGCGTCGTGACACTCGTGACGCGTCTGATCCTGCCGCCGCTGACCCGCTGGTAGGGTGAACGCCGCCGTCCGGATCCGGACGGCGGCCGGGGACCGGTTTTCAGCGGGATCGGTCCACGGAACATCAGCTCTGGGCAAGCCGGTCCTGCGTTTTCGTCTCGAAGTCGGACGCGTCATGGCGTTCGTGCAGTTGGCTTGACGGCTCGCCCATCACACGGTTGACCATTCGACCACGCCGGACGGCCGGACGTTCGAGCAGCCGGTCCGCCCAGGCCCGGACATGCGGATAGTCCTGTACGTTCAGGAACGTGGCGGCGTCGTTGTACATCCAGCCTTCCACGAGACCGCCATACCAGGGGAAGATCGCCATATCGGCGATCGTGTAGTCGTCTCCCGCGATGAACGGGCTCCTGGCGAGTTGACGGTCGAGCACGTCAAGCTGGCGCTTGGCCTCCATGGTGAAGCGGTTGATCGCGTATTCTATTTTTTCCGGCGCATAGGCATAGAAGTGCCCGAAGCCGCCACCGATGTAGGGACCGCTGCCGACCTGCCAGAACAGCCAGTTGAGACATTCCGTTCGACCCGCAATATCCTTTGGCAGGAACGCATCGAATTTCTCGGCAAGATACAGCAGGATGGAGCCGGATTCGAATACGTTCAGCGGCCTGTCCAGACTATGATCCACCAGCGCCGGGATCTTGGAATTCGGGTTCACGTCGGTAAAACCGGAACCGAATTGATCGCCCTCCCCGATCTTGATCAGCCACGCATCATACTCGGCGCCCGCATGACCCGCCGCCAGCAGCTCTTCCAGCATGATCGTGACCTTCACGCCATTCGGCGTTCCCAGCGAATAGAGCTGAAGCGGATGGCGGCCGACAGGAAGCGCCTTCTCATGCGTGGGGCCTGCGACCGGGCGGTTGATGCTGGCGAATGCGCCACCGTTCTGGGCGTTCCATGCCCAGACCGGCGGCGGGGTATAGGTGTTCGATGAAGACATGTAACGGACCTTTCGCGATTATGCCGGGAAGTTCGAGGGATAGAGCGTGCGCAACGCTTGCACATCCATCTCGGTCTTGAAAGTGTGGGTGGTCAATGACGGCGCGGACATCCTTTCGATGTGTTGGCCGGGATGCTGGTGGTGAGGAAAATGACGACTGTTGTGGAGACGAGCGGTGCGCGGCCGGAGTTTCATGCAGCCGTCGAGGTCGTTCTCGCAGGACGGGCGGGGATCCGTCAGAGACCGGATCGAGTATCAGCGGCGCCTCAGGCTTTTCCGATCGAGGCTCCGCCGTCGATATGCAGGGTCTGCCTCGTCATGAACGATGCGTCTTCCGGCAGAACAAACGCAACCGCCGTCGCCACATCTTCCGGTCTTCCGAACCGCTTCATGGGGACGCCCGATAGATAGCGTTTTTCACCATTGCTGCCGGGCATGTTGTTGGCGCGAAACAATTCGGTCTCTGCTGGGCCAGGAGCGACGATGTTGACCGTAATCCCGGTCGTGGCAAGTTCGAGAGCCCACCCCCGCGAAAAGCTGATCAGTGCCGATTTCGCTGCGGCATAGGCGGTCCGTTGCACGGCCAAAGGGCTGTCAGACTGCCTTGCCGGCTTCGAAGACATCGAGTTTTGCCTGAAGTGATATGGCCGTTTCCTTTGTGGCTCATCGTGACATGCTTGAGATAGAGCGATGCGCTTCGTAGGGGATGACGGCTCGGACGACTATCGGTCATTCCGGGCCGGAATGGAGTTTCAGCCGACGGATTCAAGCGCCGGATAACCGGTGTAGCCATGCGCGCCGCCACCGTAAAAGGTCGAGCGGTCATAGGGGTTCAATGGCAGGTCCCAGCCGCAGCTTGGCACCCTGTGGGTCAGGCTGCTCCGTTGGCCGGTATATTACCGGATGCGAAACGGTGATTGTGAATGCGATCGAGCCATCCACCCTGATCGTCTGCGATTCTGACTGAAATAGGCGAGCATGAAGGCGGGGCCTGTCGGTTGAGGGCAACTGCGAGCAGGCCAGGCAGCCCATGATTTTATGTAGTCTACCTGAGCAGTCAGACTTTACAGTTTAGCTGTATAAATGTATCGTGACGGAATGACTAATCCCCTGAATGAACCACCTCTTCATGAGGCGTCGGCCCTGGCGCAGGATCTGCGCGCTCTTCTGAGCAAACTGAAACGGCGTCTGCGGGAACAGGCTCATGTCGGAGAACTGACACCTTCCCAGACCTCGGTGCTGCTGCACCTGGAATCGCATGGCCCCGCAACGACATCGCATCTCGCCCGCTCGCAGGGTATCCGCCCGCAATCGATGGCGCCGATCATCGCGGCGCTGACGGATGCCGGTTTTATCCGCAGCCAGCCCGACCCTTCGGACGGACGCCAGACCCTTTTATCGCTGACGGACACCTGCCGCAGACAAATCCTTGAAGGGCGCGCCGCACGACAGGACTGGCTGACACGCGCGCTGCAGTCATGTTTTTCGGTGCAGGAACAGGCCGAACTCACACGCTCCGTCACGCTTCTGAGGCGGCTCGTCGACGAATGATGACACGCGGCAGAGCCGCCGCTCAATTCGATCCCGATAGTTATTTTGGAGAAGAGCGCCCCATGACGCTGACAACACTGGACCCCCGAACTGCCCTGGTCGTCGTCGATTTACAGAAAGGCATCGTCGGTTTGCCGCTCGCGCATCCGATCGAACCGGTAATCGGGCATGTCCGGACCCTGGCCGATGCGTTTCGCGCCCGCGCCCTGCCGGTCGTTCTCGTTAATGTCGCGGGCGCTGCTCCCGGCCGGACGGAACAACGACGTCCGGCCAGCCCGCGTCCGGAAGGATGGACAGACCTCGTGCCGGAACTCGATCAGCAGCCTGACGACATTGTCGTTACGAAACGGACATGGGGGGCCTTTGCCAGCACCGACCTGGAATCGCAGTTGAGGGCGCGCGGCGTGACCCAGGTGGTGATCGCGGGTGTGGCGACAGGCACCGGCGTCGAGGCCACCGCGCGTCAGGCCTATGAGTCCGGCTTCAACGTCACCCTCGCCATCGACGCCATGACGGACGGTCGCGTCGAAGCACATGATTACAGCATCAGGTCTATTTTCCCCCGGCTTGGCGAGACAGGTACAAGCGCGGATATCATGGCCCTGTTGCCGGCCATAGAGGGCTCCTGACATGCTATGGCTCGATCTGGTGGCCTGGTTCTTCGGGGGCGCTTGCCTGGCCAATGCGGTGCCTCACGTCGTCAGCGGCATGATGGGCCGACCTTTCCAAAGTCCGTTCGCCAGGCCACCGGGGAAAGGGCTTTCCTCATCGACCGTCAACGTGGTCTGGGGGAGCGCCAACATCGTCATTGGCTACGGACTGATTTGGCATGTGGGTGCATTTACGTTTGCGGAAGTGAGCGACGCCGCCGCGCTCGGTGCCGGAGCTTTGCTGATTGCCCTGTTTTCCGCCCGGCACTTCGGACGTTTCCACGGCGGCACTATGTCGGAACGCCAGTGAGGGCGCCGGCCTCCGGTTTTTTCCGTTCGCTGAGCAATGTCAATTACCGGATCTGGGCTGGTGGCGCGTTCGTATCCAATATCGGCACCTGGGTACAGCGGACGGCCCAGGACTGGTTGGTGCTGACCCGGTTGACGCATCATGACGCCTCCGCCGTCGGGCTGGTCATGGCGTTACAGTTCGGACCACAGATGCTCCTGCTGCCCTGGACGGGGTTCGCCGCCGACCATTTCAACCAGCGCAAGCTCCTGATGGTCACGCAGGCGACGATGGGTATCCTGGCGCTGGGGCTGGGAATACTGACGGTGTTCGGCCTGGTACAGCTCTGGCATGTCTATGTCTTCGCCTTCTTGTTCGGCAGCGCCGCCGCTTTCGACGCGCCGGTACGACAGACTTTCGTGGCCGAACTCGTGGGCGACGATGATCTGCATAACGCGGTGGCGCTCAACTCCACCTCGTTCAATGCCGCGCGCATGATCGGCCCGGCCATTGCGGGGATCGTGATCGCCGCCATCGGCACGGGCTGGGCGTTCCTGATCAATGGCGTTTCGTTCGTCGGTGTGCTGCTGTCCCTCAGCGCGCTGCGCGTCGGTAATCTTCAGCCGAATATCCGTGCGCATCGGACCAAAGGAAGTTTCACCGAAGGGTTCCGCTATGCCTGGGGCCGTGGCGATCTGAGGGCGATTCTAATCATGCTCTGTCTGATCGGCACGTTCGGGCTGAATTTTCCGATCTTCATCTCGACCATGGCCGTCGGTGTCTTCCACACGAATGCTCAGGGCTACGGCCTGTTATCCTCCATCATGGCGATCGGCACGATGGCGGGCGCGTTCCTCGGTGCCGGCCGAAAGGAGCCCCGCTTTGATCTGCTGCTGACCGGCGCGGCCGTGTTCGGCGTCGGCTGCGCGCTGGCGGCCATCGCGCCCGACTATTGGCTCTTCACCGCGGCTCTCGTCGTGATTGGCGTGGCGGCGTTGACCTTCACCAATACGACGAACAGCCTGATGCAGCTTTCGACAGCGCCTGAGATGCGCGGGCGCGTGATGGCGCTGCGCGTGGGCGTGGCCCTCGGTGGCACACCGATTGGGGCACCGATCGTCGGTTGGGTTGCCGACACGTTCGGTCCACGCTGGGCGCTCGGCGTCGCCGCGGTCGCCGGTCTGACCGCAGCGGCAGTGGCTTTTGTTGCGATCCCCCGCCATGAACCAGACGCTCCGCCCTGAAGCTTTTGGGGCCGCGATCCCACCTTGCGTACCTTCTGGGAAGCCGGTCTTCATGCCTTCGAAAGCAACCCGAAGGTGAAGCAACATCAAGCGCGCCTTACGCTGGCGTATCACACTGTCACCGCCCCTCACCGTGAGGATGTCGGTTACCAAGATGTTTCGCTCGAAAGCTGATAGTTCGTTCACCCAGTCATGGCGGTCGTCAATCCGGGGTGCTGGATGACCGGCCATTCGGTAATTTCACTCTCCGGTGAACTCGCGGTCATGATGCGGCGGTTGAACTACATCACCGATCAGGTGCTGGAGGAGCGGGAGGCCGGAACCTCACCGGGAAGTCAGGGATACCGTTCCGGCAAAGCGGTGAGGGTGATCCCGTTACCGGCACCTGCCGCCAGCGTTTCAACCTGGCGTCCGGTCGGTTCGCCATGATCGACGAAGGGCTGGGCTTCGAACTGGCGCCATGGTCGCCCTCGCTGGAAAAACAGTGGGGCGGGAGGTGTCGGGCATCATGTGTGGCGATGGAGGGATCGACTGATCACTCGCTCGGAAACGGGAGCCTGGATTGTGAGCAAATCCCCTGCCAATTCGTTGCTTGAAATCCGAATAACAATCGTTCGTCCCGCCAACACGACCAGTGACCAGGTTCTCATCCTCTGCCGGGTTGCCTTTGCCACGAGCGTTGGGTGGACTGCCCGCTCCGTCCTTCTTCGTTCGGTAAAGTTGGAAGGCAGGAAAAAGACAATGCTCAGTCAGGTAAGCTGATCGCGACATGCGCAGCAGGATCGACAAAAAATATCGACCGGTATCTCATCGGACGATGTTTGTCGCATGATGACCATGTATGGCGATCGCAAGCGCGAGAATTCCCAGAATGAGCGCGTAGCGAAACGCCTCATCCTGCTTGAACGCGACAGGAAACGCCTCTTTAAGCCGTTCAGCAAATGATCGGGCTTTCAAAGAGGGATGATCGTCTTCGCTCATCCGTGATATCCTCTTTTGACAGCATCTTCGATGTCGACGGCGTCGATCGTATGCAGGGCTTCCTGATTGCGAGTTTGTAGTGCCATGACGCGTTCAGCATGCGACTCTCTTGTTCTTTCCCACAATGTTCTCACTTCTCGCCCGTTACCGAAATGGGCGCCTCCCTGACGAATGAGTTCCTGGCAGGCGGGAAAGACGGCGGAAGCGGCGCTTTCATTCAGAAGGAAGCCTTCCTTCGTGGCATGACCCACATAAATCTGGGCCAATTCGTCGACAGCATAGTCTGGAAATTCGATGGTGCGCGTAAAGCGCGACTTGAGGCCCGGATTAGCAGAGAGAAATCGCTCCATTTCGGTCGTGTAGCCTGCCACGATGACGCATATGCGATCACGTCGGTCTTCCATCAGCTTGAGCAACGTGTCGATCGCCTCAGCGCCGAAATCATTCCCGGCATTCTTCGGTGCCAGCGTATAGGCTTCGTCGATAAAAAGCACGCCATCCGTTGCTCGTGTGACGATCTCCTGAACCATGGGAGCCGTGTGACCAATATATTGACCGACAAGTTGAGAACGGTCCGCCTCGACCATGTGGCCCCGACGCAGATAGCCGTAATCATGCAGAATTTCGCCCATAAGGCGTGCCACAGTCGTCTTGCCGGTGCCCGGATTACCCAGAAATACACAATGAAGAGAAGGGACAGACGCCTTGAAGCCGGATTTCTCCCTTTCTTTTTCGAGTTCGAGCCGGCGCATCAAGCGATGCACCTCATCCTTGACGGCTTTCAGGCCGATCATATTGTCAAGTTTCTCGATCGCGGTCGGGCCTTTTCGAAATGCGGCGGCCTTTCGCGGTGGTGGGGTTGGTCGCGGTGCAACGTCCGGATGAAGTAAAGAAGGATTATCCGTTCCCTGATCGATTGGCGGCTGATCATCCGGTGGCGACGACTTGAATGCCTGAGCATTTTGTTCGCGAAGCAATCTCTCCCGTTCGAAACGCGCCTCGCTTTCCTGCCGATAACGGTCAACCATTTCCTTCGCCTTGTTCCGACCGAAAGTCATAGCACGTTCTGTGTAGCGGGTCGCTTCTGGTGGCCCGTTCTCCATCACCTGCCACAGGCGATAGGCCGCAAAAGCAAGCAAGGCGGGGCCGATAATCCAGGCAAAGCTCTGAAAGATCGACGAGATCCACGATAGAGCGATGAGGATAAGGATAACAGCAGCCGAAACACGAATCAGGTTGGCGGTCATGGCGTTAACTTGTCTGTTCCGGATCGGAGAGGCATGATTCTTTTCGATTCTATCTCAGAAAATTTTGAATAAGGTGGCAGTGATATCGTTGTATTTCTACAAACGGCTAGCGGAGTATGTCAGCGATTAGTTTGCGGGTGAAGCGGTTCGCGTGCTGAAAATGACGACGACAACGGAAGGTCCACGCCTTTTACGCCTTGCTGACCAGTTCGCCCAGAGCCCTGATGATCTTGCCCTGATCGTGTTTGCCGAGGATGCCGAAGGCTGCTCCAAGCCGCGTGGCGGGGACAGTCGCCAGATCAAGCGGGTTGGCGAAGACGTCCTCTTCCTCGACATGCAGATGCGGCGTCAGTGGATGGTCCGGTAGCGCGCTGCCCGATCGTCTGACGAGCGGCATGACGACGCGGCCCACGCTGCGCTCCAAGCGATTGCTCTGGATCTGGACGACGAAAGGAATGCCCCGGTTACGGCCGGGGTTCCGGTAGATCGCGAATTGCGGCATCGGATCAGAGCGTCGAGAATTCGTCGCTCAGGAAGCCGTGCCGCGCGTGCAGATCGTTCACCGCGTCGATTACGCCATCGAGCCTGCGCTGTTCCTCCTCGCACTGCTGTCGCACGGAGTGCAGATAGTCGCCCAGCAGGGTCTCGACCGTCGCCGAAAGATTGGGCGTCACTTCCCGGACCTGCGCCAGCAGATCGGTGTTGAGCGACAGGTTGACCGGGCGGCGAGGCGCGTTCCGGTCATAGGAAACGCCGAGACTGGTTCGACTGGGCATGATCCGACTCTTTATGCGCATATCGTGCGCATGCAATGAGGATGCCGACGCCAGACCGTAACGCGCAAGTATTTTTCGCTCCAGCCCGCTCCGGTACGATGGATGCCGGATCATGCTTGCGTCCTGAAAAACGCTGGTGCTTTGCTGTCTCCCATGACGAGGGGATTCGAAGCGGTCGATCGAAGCAACCCTGTCCACCATGATGCGCACGAACTATCTGGAGGGAAGGGGGCGCATCCCGTCATGGCGTCGGCGGCACGGGAACTGCTGAACAAATCGGACAATGAACGCTCAGGTGTACTGTCCACTGCCATGTCGTTTCTCGGTCTCTACCGCGATCCGGTGGTGGCCGCCGTGCCCTGGCTGGGCCATCTCATGGTGTCTCGTCAGGAAAGTGCACGGGCTCTGATGATCGACGAGCACAGATCACGCAATCGCCAGTATACCACACCATGCGCAGAAGGAACGGGGCCTTCTTCAATCCGCTGCGCCAGAGCCTCCATGACGGAAGGCGTGATGCGGCGGGCAGCCCCTCACCATGACGATCAATCAGACCGGCAGGTCCTTGCGCGTTAAAGCGCAAAACCCAGTCCCGAACGATCTGCCGGTCGTCACCCATGATACGTCCCTTGTTCGATATATCATCACCCGGTCTCCGTCATAATTCGCTGCGTCGTCGAGAAAGGCATAGGAAAAGGAGATATCAGAAAATGAACGTGCATCATCCCGATGATATTGTGTTTTGGCTTGACGGGTTTCATGCGGCGGGCAGAGAGTTCTCTTCGGAATAGTTTAGCCGCAGGTCGGATAATTTTGAAATTATGGCGCTTGAGGATGTCAGCGTCTGGGCGAGCGTGGCTCTGACGGGGCGATACTGGTCAAGGGTGATCTGTCTCTCGCAACCATTGCCGATACCGGGAATGCCAGCCAACTGACGGCTGACACCGTTTGCCCGATGCTCGGCGACGATCCGCTTCTTGATATCATCGATATGTGGCTCAGGAGGCCGCATGCCCGATAATTTCCTGAAACAGTTTCCACGCGGGCTTGAGCAGCGCTTTCTGTTCTGCATACCGCAGTGCAATCATCTGGTTCAGCCCCGTGACGCCAGTGGTCGATATGATACCGAACTCGGCAGCAAAGCGCCCCGCAGGGCGTCGCCCCCTCTATCGTCTCACGCAGTACATGTCAGATCATCGGAGAAGATTGGCCTGCGCCAGTTCGACCAGTTCATCACCGCGTCCGTTCAGAACGGCCTTGACCATATAAAGGGTAAACCCTTTTGCCATGGCCGCGGTAATCTTGGGCGGCATCGCAAGCTCCATACGCTCGACAGCGACGTCAACGACGGTCGGTCCATCATGTGACAGCGCTTCCGCCAGGCCCTTCTCCAGTTCCCCCGGGTCGTCGATACGAATTCCCTTGATGCCTACCGCTTCCGCCATAGCCGCGAAATCCGGATTTTCGAGGGATGTTCCGAAATCCACAAAGCCGGTCGCTTTTTGCTCCAGTTCAACAAAGCCAAGAATACCGTTATTGAAAATGATGACTTTCACCGGAAGGTTGAGTTGCTTCAGGGAAAGCAGATCCCCCATCAGCATCGTGAAACCACCGTCTCCAGACAGGGAGATAACCTGACGTTTGGGATAGGCGGCCTGTATTCCCATGGCCTGCGGCATCGCATTGGCCATGGACCCATGCCAGAATGACCCCGTGAGAGAACGTTTCCCGTTGACCTGCAGATAACGGGCGCTCCAGACCGTGGGCAATCCCACATCAGCCGTGAAGGCTGCGTCTTCACTTGCGAGGTCGCTGATCACCTTGACGACCTGTTGCGGGTGGAGGCGCCCACCAGGCTTGCCGGTTGCGAGATTGTCGAGATTCGTACGTGCGGTGACATAATGTTTGCGCGATGCATTGAGATGCGCATTGTCGCGGTTACCCGCTATTTTTGGCATTAATGCTTTTACCGTTTCCTTTGCATCCCCGATCACCCCAAGTTCTATCGGTGTCCGGCGTCCAAGCACCTGTGGCCGAATATCGATCTGCGCAATACGCACGCCTGTCGGGTAGAACTGTCGATATGGAAAATCTGTGCCCAGCAGCAGCAGCGCATCGCATGCACCCATAGCGTAGTAACCCGACGAATAACCGATCATGCCGGTCATGCCGACATCGTATGGGTTATCCCACTCGATATGTTCTTTGCCGCGGAGGGCATGCACGATAGGAGCCTTAAGAAGTTCAGCGAACGCGATAACTTCGTCATGCGCGCCTGCAACGCCTCCGCCGCAAAGCAGCGTGACGCGCTTTGAGGCGTTGAGAAGATCGGCTAGTTTTTCGACAGCTTCGGCAGCGGGCACGATCGTCGGGATCTGTGGCAGGAGAGATTGTGTCGTTGGCGGGGAGAACGAAGGTATTTCCTGCAATGCGATATCGCCTGGAATGACGATCACCGAGACACACCGCTCCGCGACAGACCTCCGGATGGCGATTTCCAGTACACGTGGCATCTGACTTGGGCTGGACACCAGTTCGCAATAGCTTGAGCAGTCACGAAAGAGCTCCTCGGGCCGGGTTTCCTGAAAATAACTTGATCCCAATTCAGCCGTCGGAATCTGGGCCGCAATGGCCACCACCGGGACATGTGACCGGTGCGCGTCGAAAAGTCCGTTTATGAGATGAAGATTTCCTGGCCCGCAGCTTCCCGCACAGACGGACAGCGTGCCCGTCGCCTGTGCTTCACCCGTTGCTGCAAAGGCGGCCACCTCTTCATGACGGACATGAAGCCAGTCGATGCCGCCCTTTCGACGGATGGAGTCAGTAAGTCCGTTCAGACTATCGCCCACGATTCCCCAGATGCGGCGGACACCGGCATTCTTCAGGGTATCGACGATCTGGTCAGCAACTGTAGTCATGATGACTCCTTCTGGCGACTTGAGACGCGCGATCCAAATTCTGATGACGTTCACATTCGGCGGGCCGTAATGCCTGTAACGCGTCAGGTGAAAGGGTATTGCAGGGCGGAGACCGCAGTGCGGTGAATGTGAATCTGGATAAATCTATAATTTTCCTAAGCAGATTAAGATACGCCCGACCATAAAAAATAACAATAATGTGATAGCAAGAACCAACGAGGAGCGAAGGCGTTGAGTGGATATATTCTCCACAAGCAACAGGAATTTTCAGTACGACGTAACATTTGTTTCCGCTAGTCTCTTGCTCTTGTTGGGCGTCACTTCATGCGTACGTATGCCAATAGATCTTGGAGCTTTTTGGAAATTGCTTCTTCAGATCGGAAGGTTCTCCATATGGCGCAGAGATGAAACATGAAAACAGCTGGAAACATCCAGTCCGGCGGTTAAGCACCTTGCGGAAAGCTTGTGCTTGAAGATGAAAGGCAATTTCCAAAAATGCTCTTATCGCCATCTGAGTATGTCTATAAATTTCTGTCAGAAATATTTCGGATAACAGTCCTTATCGTCTGATTTTTTGCGCGACCGGATTATATGTCGGAACTGCGGAAAATCGAAAAATACTGACGAGAAACCGAAATATGACGAATAAACTGTTTCCGTCATGCAGAGGACAGCCCATGAGCTACGCTGATTATGAATGTTTCCGGGTGGAACTGGATGATGGCATTGCCCGGGTGACAATGGATTATCCACCGATCAATTTGCTTGATGAAAAGATGTCGAGAGAGTTTGACAGTCTGGGTCGGCAACTGGAGGCTGACGATGCTGTGCGCGTCGTTATTCTGCAAAGCGCGAATCCCGACTTCTTTATCGCCCATTCCGGTTTGCGCCGTGTCGCAGAGTCCGGAACCGGCAAGGTGTCGGGCACTAGAAATTTTCGACTCACTCAGGTGATTGGAGAACGTTTTCGGAATATGCCGAAAGTAACGATCTCAAAGGTCGAAGGGCGTGCGCGTGGTGGTGGCAACGAGATCTCGATGGCGACCGATATGTGTTTTGCGGCCTTGGGAAGGGCCATTTTCGCCCATCCGGAAGTGGCGATTGGGCTGGTGCCGGGTGGCGGTTCGACGCAACGTTTGCCGCGTCTGCTGGGGCGTGGGCGTGCACTGGAAATTCTGACGGGATGTGACGATTTTTCAGCCGAACTGGCTGAGCGATATGGCCTCGTCAACCGTGCGTTTCCGCCTGATGAGCTTGGGCCGTTCGTGGACAATCTGGCCCGAAGGATCGCGACGTTTCCGATTCACGCGATCGCCCATGTCAAGACTGCTGTCGATCAGGGAGCGTTCCACTCATTGTCCGAAGGGTTGCTGACCGAGGCATATCAGTCTGATCTGTGTGTGCGCAGTGAAGTGACGCAGGCGCGTGTCCGGAACGCTCTCGCCGATGGATGGGAGACCAAAGAGGGGGAAATGGATATTAGCGCGCGGCTGGCCAGCGCTACCCTCGCGAAACCGGATTGAGGGCGTGATGATGGATAGCGCTTTCACTTCGCCAATGTCAGTTCCAGAGCGCGACGAAGATCGTCATGCAGCATTGTCGGCGGGGGGACGGGCACAATTCTTTCGCCTCGACGAGGCGGACAGGACACGGCTTGACGCCAAGGCGGATCATGTTGTCGAGCGAATTTTCGAGATTGACCCGCGTGCGCCCGATTATGTCGCCGAAGCCGAGCGCATTTCCGGAATCGGTCAGAGGGAGATTGCCGAGGCGGCCGGACATTCCAATCGATTGCTGGGACGATCCGCGCGTTCGATTGATGGTGAGAACGCGATAGGCGAGCAACTGGCCGCCTTGCGTCGTGCGGTTGAGGATCTCGACCCGGCGAGTGCGGGAAAATTTTTTGTTCTGAAGAGGCTTTTGCGCAGGGTGCCGTTTAGTTCCGGATTGGGACGCTACGTATCGGGCTGGCGTTCTGCGGAAGTCCATATTTCCTCGATACTGAAGCGTCTGGCGAGCGGTAAGGAAGAAATTTTGCGGGACAACGCCGTCATCGACGCCGAGCGACATACTTTGTGGGCGACGATGGAACAGCTCGAAAAACTCATTCATATCACACAGGCTCTCGACGAACGGCTTGAACGGCGTCTTGCCGGCCTTGATGGTGGCAGTGCCGAAAAGGGCAGGACTATTCGGGAGACGGCGCTGTTTTACGCGCGTCAGCGCCGACAGGACTTACTGACCCAGATGGCGGTAACGGCTCAGGGTTATTTCGCTCTCGATATTATCCGCAAGGGGAATATCGAATTGGCGAAAGGTGTCGACCGCGCCTCGACCACCACGGTTGCGGCTTTGCGCACAGCGACAACAGTTGCTCACGCGCTGTCCAGTCAGGGGCGGGTCGCGCGGCAGGTCGGAGCATTCAATACGGCGACAACGAATGTCATCGAGTGGACCGGTACAACGTTGCGTGCCCAGTCTGCGGAAATACACCGTCAGGCCGCCAGCACGACGATCCCTGTCGAGACGATACGAAGAGCTTTCCTGAATGTCTATGAGGTTCTGGATGACGTCAACAAATCGAAAGCCGTTGCTCTGGAAACGATGAAAAACGCTATCGACGCACTTGATGTAGAGATTGCGCGTGCGCGTCAGCATATCAATGAAACATAATATAGTATTATGGTTATGAATAATAAGTTGTACTATATCGATAGTTTTACTTCCAGAATATGTAAACCGGAATGGCGTTGGAGAAAATATCTTGTCTAAATTCCATAGCAAGATCAGGAGTTCCACTTCTGCGGCGTTTGACCCCACTTTCTTTTCTGCTGAAGAGTGGGAAACCCTGTGCGCGATCGTAGACCGGTTGATTCCGGCGGATGAGCATGGCCCCAGTGCGACTGAGGCAGGCGTGCCCGAGTTTCTCGATCGGCAGATGGAACTGCCTTATGGATACGGGGCCTGGTATTATATGGAGGGTCCGTTTCACCCCGAGGCCGAAGCGAATTTCGGCTATCAGCAAGCTTACTCACCCCGGCAGTTCTATCGCCTCGGCCTCGCCGGCGTGGACAAGGTGGCGGTAAAGCAGTCCGGGCGGATTTTTGCGAAACTCGACGGTCCCGCTCAGGATGCCATTCTCTGTCAATTCGAAAGCGATGATCCTGCTGTAGCGGAGTGGTCGACATCAGCCTTTTTCGACATGTTGCTGCAAAATGTTCACGAAGGGTATTTTTCGGATCCCATGTACGGTGGAAATCGTGACATGGCGGCGTGGAAGATGATCGGATTTCCAGGAGCGCGTGCAGATTTTACGGACTGGATTGATCGACCCGGAACGCCTTACCCCTATGACCCCGTCTCTCTGGAGGGACGTTCCGCATGACGCGCCGTCTCAAACCTGTTGATGCAGTCATCGTTGGTTACGGCTGGACTGGGGCCATCATGGCGAAAACTCTGTCGGATGCTGGCCTCAACGTCGTTGCTCTCGAGCGCGGCCCCGCACGCGATACGTCGCCGGATTTCGAATATCCGCGCATCATCGATGAACTGCGTCATGGTGTCCGGGGGGATCTCTGGCAGCGTCTCGCGACTGAAACCGTTACCATCCGTCACAGGATGGACCATGTCGCCGTACCTTACAGGCAATACGGCTCGTTCATCCTTGGAAATGGTGTCGGTGGCGCAGGCGTTCACTGGAACGGCCAGTTGTTCCGGGCGGACCCGGTCGATATGCAGATTCGGTCGCATTATAGCGGTCGCTACGGACGCTCGTTTATTCCTGACGACATGACCATTCAGGACTATCCCGTTTCCTACGCCGAACTCGAACCTTATTTCGACCATTTTGAAAAGGTTTGCGCTGCTTCAGGCAGCGCAGGAAATTTGCGGGGTACCCTTCATGCCGGGGGCAACCCGTTCGAGGGAATACGCTCGAACGCTTATCCGACACCCGCCATGCCCGCCATCGAGGGAGCACGACGCGTCGCGGAGGCGGCGAAAGGACTTGGATATCATCCGTTCCCGATGCCGAATGCGAATACTCCTGTCCCTTATACCAATCCGTACGGCGTGCGCCTCGGCCCGTGCAATCTATGCGGTTTCTGTGACCTTTTTGGCTGTTTTCTCTACTCCAAAGCGTCTCCGCAGACGACAATTCTTCCGGTCCTAACGGGACGGAGCAATCTGGAGGTTCGCACAGACAGTATGGTGACGCGTGTCCTGCTGGACAGTGACGGGCAGCGGGCTACGGGCGTGGTCTATATCGACAAGGACGGACAGGAGTGCGTGCAGCCAGCCGAACTTGTGATGCTATGTGCATTTCAGTTGCACAACGTCCGGTTGCTTCTGCTGTCCGGCATTGGCGTCCCCTATGATCCCACGACGGGGCGAGGGACTGTAGGCAAGAATTTTGCCTATCAGATCTGTAGCGGGGCAACGATGACGTTCAACGAAGACGTTCACATCAACCCGTTCATCGGTGCGGGCGGTGCTGGTCAGATTGTGATTGATGATTTCAATTCCGACCATTTTGATCATGCCGAGCATGGTTTTGTCGGAGGGTCAGCAATTTTCGGTGGGGCGACCGGTGGTCGCCCCATCAAACAGATGCCTCTCCCACCAGGTACGCCGCGGTGGGGAGAAAAATGGAAGGAAGCGGTTAGACGCAGTTATCGTCACACAACCACGGCAACGGCGATCGGCTCGGTCATGGGATATCGAGATCGTTATCTCGATCTCGACCCCACATACAAGGACGCATTTGGGCAGCCACTTCTTCGCATGACGTTCGACTGGCACGAGAATGAGTATCGCATGGCGGCCTTCTGCGCCGACAAGCTTGATGAAATTGCAAGGGCCATGAACCCCGAAAGCTATGGCGTTTCGTCAATCAAGGCCGGAACGACTTATGACACCCGCAAATATCAGACGACACACCTCACGGGGGGAGCCATTATGGGAAGCGATCCGACGAACAGCGTTGTGAACAGATATTCCCAATGCTGGGACGTACCGAATGTTTTTGTTTATGGAAGTTCATCTTTTCCTCAGAACCTCGGCTACAATCCGACTGGCCTCATCGGCGCGCTGACCTATTTCTCGGCAGCCAGATTACGTGACAATTACTTGGCGTCACCTTCACGCCTTGTCGACGCATGAGTTGGTTACGTCTTGCTGACTGGTTCGCCGTTGCTGGCGTTGGTGGCCTGGCGGCGGTGCTTGGCGTGACGCAGATCTCCGATTCATGGTCCGGTCGTCACAGCCTCGCCGAACCCGGCGCGGATGCCTCCCTGATTTCCAGAGGAGCCTATATAGCGCATCTTGCCGATTGCAGCGCCTGCCACTCCGTTCCCGGAAAGCCGCCATTTGCAGGCGGCCTGCCGATGGCTCTTCCTATCGGAACCCTTTACACTCCCAACATCACGCCAGATCCTGAATACGGAATTGGCGAATGGACCCTTCGGGATTTCGACCGCGTGATGCGCACGGGAATCGCCCGGGGACACGGGATGAAGCCCGCCTATAGTGTGTATCCGGCGATGCCTTATACCTCCTATGCCAGCATGCCGGCAGAAGATATCAGGGCTTTGTGGGCTTATTTCCGCTTCGGCGTGCAGCCGGCCGCCGTTCCGAACCGGAAATCCGACATCATGTGGCCCCTTTCCATGCGTTTTCCATTGACGTTATGGCGTTGGGCATTCGGACCATCTGCCGAACCGTTCGATGCGACAGGCTATGGGGACGCGACGATCGCCCGTGGGGCGTATTTCGTCGATGGTCCCGGACATTGTGGAGAATGTCATACACCACGCGGCGTAGGGCTCCAGCTCAAGGCCAGCACGCATGCTGATGGGCCGCTTTATCTGTCGGGGGCGAAAGTGGAGGCCTGGTATGCCCCAAGTCTGCGCAGCGAGGGGCCGGGCACGCTCGAGGAGTGGAGCGCGGAAGACATCGCGATATTTCTAAAAACCGGAGTTAACCACCATTCTACGGCTTTTGGATCAATGACGGACGTGATCGAGCATAGTACGCAACACATGACGGACGATGATCTTCTGGCGGTTGGAAAATACCTCAAGACAATCGGGACGCCCGTGGGCGCATCGTTCCAATACGATCCCGCGACTGCTAACGCCCTGGCGGCAGGTAATGCGGTCGAGCGTGGAGCTCTCGTATATCTGGACAATTGCGCTGCATGTCACCGCCCCGACGGCAAAGGCTATGCGGGCGTGTTCCCCCTTCTTGCCGGCAATTCTGCCGTGGAATCGAGCAATGCGCTCTCCCTGATCTCGGTGGTCCTCAAAGGATCCACCACCCCCCGAACGGGTTCAACACCGGCAAAATTCACGATGCCGCCTTTTGCTTGGCGTCTCGATGACAGGCAAGTGGCGGACGTTGTCAGCTTCATTCGCTCCGCCTGGGGCAATCGGGCTGCGCCAATCGACGCGAAAGATGTTGCGCGTGCCCGGCGAGATATCGCCAAAATGCCTCATCTACCGGAAACGCCTCCTCTCGTTGATCCGCGAGCGGTTCCGTGACGAGCATCGGGGTGTGCGCGATCCTCGTGATGATGCTGGTGTTGCCGATGCTGGGCGGGGTCTGGATTGCGGCCCGCGCAGTAGGTCCGGTCTTCCGTATCCTGTACGGTGCCGGACGACAGGCGTGGGAACTGTCTGGCGGCTGGAAGACTGGCGGCTGGAAGACAGAATGGCGCCCCTGCCTTCGAGGCTGGCTGATGTGGTCTGTGGCAGTCGCGATGGTGGGCTGGGCTGCTGGCCATCCGTTCGCCCCGTTTCCATTGTTCATGCCGTCGTTCGTCATCTGGCGTTGTTTCCTGTTCTTACAGCGCTATTCCGGCGGGGACATTCAGGCGGCCGGGACAACTCCGGTGGAACAATTCATCCGTGACGACGAAAATGCCGCGTTGAGGAATGCGTGGCGTACAGCGCAGGATCATGGCGTTTCTCCTGAAACGATTGCGCGCGCGCGGAAACATTGTTCAGCGCTTTTGCGTGCGCACAAGCAGGCGCCGCTTGATCTTCCGGTTCTCGAATGGGTTGCATTTATCCGGAAACAGATTCCTGACGTCGTGTCAGCTTACTCCGAGCATATTGGTACGCACGACGATGATGTATCGCGTTCTGTATTGATTGTAGGTCTGGAGCGCGCTCTCGCCGATATTGGAGCCGAGGCGGAGAACCGTGTGCACGCGCGGCGTAACGCCAGTGAGGCGGCGCTGACGTTAAGGCTGAATCATCTCACCGAGCGATCAGTACCGAAATCTCCGGTAGACTGACCTCGGAAAGCAAAGCCCGGGAGGCGACCATGCGTTTTCTGCATTTTATACAAAACGGTATTCGGGGAATAGCCGTGAACGATCCGGCGGATGCCGGGGCGGGATTCCGTGGGTTCACCACCGAGGATCAGCATTTCCCTGGCTTCCTCGACGATCTTCTCAGGGCAGAGGCGGATCTTCACGAAGTCCAGCGGATACTGCGCGGCGGTCGTACGATCGATCTCGGAAATATTGTGTTTCTGCCACCGATCCTGCGACCTTCGAAAATTGTCTGTGTTGGCCTGAACTATGCGGATCATGTCCGGGAAACAAACCTCAGGGCGCCGGACTACCCGGAGCTTTTTGCGCGGTTCTCGACCAGTCTCACCGGACACGAGGCGCCGATCCTGCGTCCGAGGGAGTCGACACAACTCGATTTCGAGTCGGAACTGGCATTCGTGATCGGGCGACGGGGCCGGCGGATCGCGCATGCCAACGCGCTTGACCATGTTGCGGGCTATTCGATTTTCAATGATGCGACCTTACGCGATTTTCAGTTCCGTACGCCGCAATGGACAGTCGGCAAGAATTTCGACTCAACGGGTGCTTGCGGTCCCTGGATGGTAACACCTGAGGATCTTCCTCCCGGGGCGAGCGGACTGGCCATTACCGGGCGTCTGAACGGGGAGGTCATGCAGAGTTCAAACACTGGCATGCTGATTTTCGACGTCGCAAAATTGATCGAACTTGTCAGTGCAATTATGACGCTCGAAGCGGGCGACATCTTCATCACGGGAACTCCGGGAGGGGTCGGTCTCGGCCGAAATCCTAAAGTCTATATGTCTCCCGGCGACCGTTTTGAGGTGGAGATCGAGTCAATTGGAACGCTTGCCAACACTATCGTAGAGGATTGACCCGTCTCGATGGCTCTGTTGCGGAATGTGATATGTGGACGTGATACTCCCTTTGAAATCCATTATTTATTTGGACGGCGTGAGTGAGGAGGATTCCGAGCGCGATAATGCGGATGGCAATGCGGACGTGAACTGCCGTGATCTGGCGGTCGAAATGCCGTGCCGTCCGCCGCTGGCCCAGCACTCCATCTGGAGGGACCGAAGAACCGTTAATTGAAGTTCTTGTGTGCTGATTTCGGTTTTTGGGCGTGCTGATTGATAGTCGCCATGGTGGCTTTCGATCTGCGTCCTTCGCAGACCGGGGTCTATCATCCACTGGATTGCTACGCGGCGGCGTTAATCCTCTCGAGAAAAAGGAAGCGGCGCAGGGTATAGACGCTATTGGCCCGGTCGATCTTCATAATGGTTCGAGCGATGCCGACTGTTCGAACCACGAGCCCGGTCTGTGACGTCTGATCAGCAAAGACGTGCGCAACACGCGACCGGATAACGGACTTCCCGGCGTTGGATTTCTGGATATGCCGGGGCACAGGCTTGAGATGTGGCTTTTTTCTGTGGACCTTCGAGACAAAGCCCTGCGTATTCATGAAGTCTTCATTGGCTTTTGAGCGGTAGGCTATGTCCGCTCAAACCGTTGAGGCCGTCCTGGCTTTATCAAGCAAACCTTCGTCTTGGGATCAGGCATAGATCGGGCCTCCGGTTGGGTTCGGCGGCTAAGAGTCTTTTTGGAGAAGGCTTGGAGTCCCGATATGGAATGAAACCAATTCTCTGCATCAATGGAAAATAGCGAAAATCGCAACATAGTCAGGGTAAGGGAAAGACACGTTTCGATAGAAACCCAAGAGTGTCACGCGACACTATTGTGGACCGGGGCGGCGTCACAAGGCGTTAAGCTCATGTGTTCGAGCCTGTAATGGCGAAAGGAGAGTTCATGCGCCGTCAGTCGACCTGGGCACCGCGGCTCGCAGACGGAACCGGAAGCTCGGCGGAGCGTCTGGCAGAGGCGCTGGGCCGTGACATCCTGTCGGGCCGTCTCGACGTCGACGAACGCCTGCCCGCCCACCGGGATCTGGCCTGGCGGCTCGGTGTCGGCGTGGGCTCCGTCACGCGCGCTTACGCCATGCTCGAACGCCGGGGGCTCGTGCGCAGCAGCCATGGGCGCGGTATGTTCGTCGCGGGTAAGCCGGAAGTTTCTGGCGCGCGGTTCGATCTCGCGACCAACATGCCGCCGCCGATGTTCAGCGACAGGGCGCTGAGCCGCACGCTCGGCAGGCTGGCGAGACAGGTCGATGCCACATTGTTCAACGTCTATCCGCCGGTCGCCGGCCATCCCGAGCACCGCCGGATCATGGCGCACTGGCTCGAGACCCTGGGCATCAGCGTCGCGCCGGAGCGCCTGCTGCTGACGGCGGGCGCCCAGCAGGCGCTGAATGTGGCGTTGACGGTGGTGCGGCCTCATGTGGCCTATGCCGCGACCGAGGAGCAGACCTATCCGGGGATGCTGGGGGCCATGCGGCAGGTCGGGCTGCCGGTTCATAGCGTGCGCATGGATGAGGAGGGGATGGAGCCAGCCAGTCTCGAAGAGGTTCTGCATCGGCACCGGGGCGGACGACCGGTCGTCTATCTGACGCCTACGATGCAGAATCCGACCACCGCGACAATGGGGCGGTCGCGCCGACGAGACATCGTGTCGGTGTGCCGCGGGTACGAGGCCCTGATCGTCGAGGATGCGGTCTATGTCGCCGGAGTCGAGGGCGAACAGCCCTCGCTCATGGAACTGGCGCCCGAGCGCACATTTCTCGTCAGCAGCCTGTCGAAGATTCTGAGCCCGGGGCTGCGGGTCGGCGCGCTGGTGCCCCCACAGTGTCATATGGAGGCTGCTTTGTCCGCGCTCCTGACCTCGTCACTGATGATCGCGCCGCTCTCTTACGCGATGATGGCGTTATGGATGCAGGATGGCACGGCGGACAGCGTGCGCCGATCCCTCCGTGCCGAAGCAATCCGCCGGCAGGATCTCGTCACAACTCACCTGGGCGTGCCGGCGTCGGCGGCATCCGACCCGGCGTTCCATGCGTGGCTGCCGATGTCGACCGACCGGGCGGCGCAGCTTGTGGAGTGCGCGCGCACTCTTGGGGTGTCCCTTCCGTCGGCCCGCGCCTTTCAAAGTGGTGAGGTCGTTCGGCGCACCGGCGTTCGTCTGGCGCTGGGCAATGTCACGTATCGCGCGCTGCCTGAGGCGCTGGCGCGTGTCCGTCAGGCGCGGATGCTGGTTGAGGAGAAGGCTCCGTGCGAAACGCTGCCGCTCTACTGAAAATTGCCATGAAAGATGGCGGAGCCACATGTTTGTTCTCTCCTCAAGCGAAGGACAGGAATGATGAGGAACCTTTCAAAACCTGCAACACGCGCCGGTGGCCTTGCCATTCTGCTTGCCGTCGCCCTTTCGTCCGGCGCGGCAGACAGCGCGAGTCCGGAGCCTGATGCGGGAACACTTGTAACCGTTCGCAAACTCAACTGGAGGACTGCGGAAAAGCTCGCGTCGGAAGCTGTAAGCATCTGCGAACAGCGCGGCTATTCGGTGACGGCTTCCGTTGTGGACCCTTCCGGGCATCAGCAGGCTGTCGTCAAGGGCGATGATGCGGCGCTCCAGACGCTATCGGTGTCCTATCGCAAAGCTTACACTGCCTTTTCCTACGGAAAAACGTTCAACAAAAATACCACCAGCGAACTGATCAAGGCGAAAGTCACTGGCCCGCTGGATGGCGGCGTTCTCGCCACCGAACCGGAAATCATCTTCATCGCGGGGGGCGTCACCCTGCGCGCGCATGATGGTGGCGTCATCGGCGGCCTCGGTGTTTCAGGAGCGCCGGGCGGCGACAAGGACGAAGCTTGCGCCGTGGATGCGATCGCGGGCTTGAAGGGTTTACTTCACTAAGGCGACGGAAGATCCGTCCGTCCCCGCATCGGACAGTGTGTGTATTCGCGATCTGCACGCTTTCTCTTTTCGATCAGCCGTAGGCGCCCCGGGATCGCTTGCCCCGGGATCTGTCGTCACAGGGCCGGGACAGAGAAGCCGGGACAGAGAAAAAGTGTCGCGTGACACAATAGAGATATACGGAAAGTGTTCCGGATGGTTAGGAATCCGGCATTGCCCTTGTTCGGAGCCGATTGATGTCTGCAAAAGCCATATCCCCGGTGACCGTGGTTGCGTCCTTCCGTCTCCTGCCCGACCGCGTCGCGGAGGTTCTGCCCGTGGTGGCGGCCTGCGTGACGGCCTCGCGGAAGGAAGCGACCAATCTGTCCTATACGTGTCGTCGTGATCGCGACGATCCATTGCATTTCGTGTTTGTCGAGCAATGGCGCAGCGTGGACGCCATTCGTCAGCATGAGGAACAGCCGCATTTTCTCGCTCTGAAATCCGCGCTGGAAGCGGGCGCGGACGGTACGCTGGCCGTGACCCTGCTCGAAGACGACGATCGGCTGGCCTGACGGCCGGAGCGCGGATCATGACGTCATACGTCTATCTGATCGGCACCGTCGATACGAAATCCGACGAACTGCGCTATCTGTCCTCGATCCTTGCCGCGTGCGGCGTCGAAAGCCGGATCGTGGACGTCAGCACGACGGACGAGCCCCGCCGCGCCGATATCGCCGCGCGGGTGGTGGCCGCCTGTCATCCCGGCGGCGCGGAGGCTGTGTTCTGCGGCGAACGGGGGCGTGCGATCGCGGCTATGGCAGAAGCCCTGCGTGGCTTTCTGCCGGGTTGCGCCGATCTGGCTGGCGTCGTGGCCATCGGTGGTTCCGGTGGCACGGCCATCGTGGCGCCTGCCCTGCAGGCCCTGCCGACCGGCGTGCCGAAAATTGTGGTTTCCACCGTCGCGTCGGGCAATGTCGCGCCTTACGTCGGCGGGTCTGATATCGCCATGCTTTATTCGGTCGTGGATCTGCAAGGGTTGAACCGGGTTTCCAGGGTGATTCTCTCCAATGCGGCGAACGCCATGGCAGGCATGACCCGGACTCCGCGACCGAAGGTGTGCGATGCGCGTCCGGCCGTTGGCGTCACCATGTTCGGCGTCACGACACCCTGTGTGACCGCGGCCGTGCAGGAACTGGACAGCGACTTCGAATGTCTGGTCTTCCATGCGACAGGCACCGGCGGACGCTCGATGGAACATCTCATCGAGCAGGGAATGATTCAGGGCGTTCTGGACGTCACGACCACGGAGTTCTGCGATTTCGTCGCGGGCGGGATCTTTGCCTGCGATGAGACCCGCCTCGGGGCGGTCGCGCGGACCGGCGTCCCCTATGTGGGGAGTTGCGGCGCGCTGGATATGGTCAATTTCGGCGCGATGGAGACGGTTCCCGAACGTTATCGCGGCCGGGTTTTCGTGCGGCACAACCCGTTCATCACCCTCATGCGCACGACGGCGGACGAATGCCGTCGCATGGGGCAACTGATCGGCGAGCGGCTCAACCAGTGCGAAGGCCTGGTTCGCTTCTTCTACCCGGAGGGCGGCTTTTCGCTGCTCGACCGGCCCGGCGAGGCTTTTCACGATCCCGAAGCCGATGAGGCCTTCCGCGCGTCGCTTCTCGCGACCTTGCGGCAGACCGCGCGGCGTCGGTTCGTCAGTCTGCCGCTCGCCCTCAACGATCCTGCCTTCGCCCGTGCGATGGCGGACGAATTCACGCGTCTTTTCAAGGAGACTTCTACCGATGCCCCGCATTGAACGCGACACCATCCTTGCCCGCCTGCGTGGCCTGATCGCCGAGCGCAAGCCGATCGTAGGGGGCGGGGCCGGGACCGGTCTGTCCGCCAAGTGCGAGGCGGCGGGTGGGATCGACCTGATCGTGATCTACAATTCCGGACGCTATCGCATGGCAGGGCGTGGTTCGCTTGCCGGTGTTCTGGCCTATGGCAACGCGAACCAGATCGTCATGGAGATGGCGCGCGAGGTTCTGCCGGTCGTCCCGAACACGCCCGTGCTGGCAGGCGTCAACGGCACCGATCCTTTCGTGGATTTCGACGTGTTCCTCGACGACATCCGCCGGGTCGGGTTTTCCGGCATCCAGAATTTTCCAACCGTGGGGCTGATTGACGGCAATTTCCGCAAGAATCTCGAAGAAACCGGCATGAGCTACAGTCTCGAGGTCGATGTGGTCGCCCGTGCGCGGAAGAAAGACCTGCTGACGACGCCCTATGTCTTCGACACCGAGCAGGCGAAGGACATGGCCCGTGCCGGAGCCGATATTCTCGTTGCACATATGGGCCTGACCACAGGCGGGAGCATAGGCGCCGGGACAGCGTTCACGCTCGAGGATTCCATCGCGCTCATCAACGAGATTTCCGAGGCTGCGCGCAGTGTGCGTGACGATGTCATCCTGCTGTGCCACGGCGGACCGATTGCGATGCCCGCCGATGCGCAGCAGGTTCTGGACGCCTGCCCGGGCTGTCATGGCTTCTACGGAGCTTCCAGCATGGAGCGTCTGCCGGCCGAAACGGCGCTGGTCGAGCAGACCCGGACCTTCAAGGCCATGACCCGCTGATCTCGGAACCACAAGATAAGGAGACATCCATGACACTCGATGTTGCCAGCGCCATTCTCAAACGCCGCGCGACGAAGCAATTCGATGCCAGACATCCCATGTCGGCGCAGGATCTGGAGACCATCCTCGGGCTTGCCCGCAGGATGCCCACGGCGTTCAATATCCAGAACTGGCGTTTCGTCGCCGTCACGGACCCCGACCTGCGCCGCGAGATCCGCAAGGTCGCCTGGGACCAGCCGCAGGTGACGGATGCCTCCGTCCTGCTGATCCTGTGCGCCGATATCAAGGCGTGGGAAAAATCTCCCGAACGGTACTGGGCGAACGCCGCACCCGCCACCCGCGACATCATGGTCGGGGCAATCGACCAGTATTATCGCGGACGCGAGCAGGTTCAGCGCGACGAGGGCATGCGTTCCTGCGGCATGGCGGCCGGGGCGATCATGCTTCTGGCAGAAAGCATGGGCTATGGCACCTGCCCGATGGACGGGTTCGATTTCGACGCGGTCGGAAAGCTGATCCGTCTGCCCGAGGACCATGAGATCGTCATGTTCGTGGCCATCGGCAAGCCTGCCGAGGCCCCGTACCCCACTGGCGGGATTCTGCCGTCGTCAGAGATCATTGTGACAGACAGATTCGGGGAGTGACGAGGGGCGACCATCAGGACCATGGCGCGACGTCGCCGTCCAGAATCACATTCCGGAATGGAACAAGATGCTGGGACACTGGCGTTCTTCCGTTCCCGGCCTCTGGGCGGCCGTTCTCCCATGCGCGCTTCCCGCGCCCATGCGGAGGCGGGCGGTTTCCCCATGCGGGCCAAAGTGTCAGGGGCAGCTATGGCGTTCTGGCCGCGATCATGACGTATGAAAAGGATGGCGCGCATGTCTTCTTCAAAACTTCTTCAGTTTCGACAAGATAATTCCTTCTGCTGCCAGGATGCTGTAGTCTTTCCCATCATGTTGATATTTTCACGTTCCCTCATCTTTTCCCTCATCGCAGCCTCTTTCTGGGGCTCAGTGCCGGGCGTTGCGCAAGCAGCTCCGACACCTCTCCTTGATGAAGCGGCTCTCAGCGCCCAGTCGGTTCTCGCAAAGGTTGGCGCCGCCCGCTTTACGGCGGCGGATTTCCAGCCGGGCACACTCCGTCACATGGTAATGTTCCGCTTTCGCCCCGAAGTGACGCCAGCCTTGCGCGGTGAAGTGACAAAACGGTTTCTCGCCCTTGCCAGCCTGTCCCGTCGCCCGGACGGCAAGCCTGTCGTGGTGTCCATTGAGGCCGGCGCACAGAACAGCGGTGAAAACAATGATCTTGGCCTGCAGGAAGGCTATCTGGTGACTTTCAAATCTGGAGGTGACCGGAATTTCTATGTCGGTCGTCCCATTGTCACGGATGCGCGCTATTTCGACGCCGCACATGAGGCCTTCAAGATATTTGCCGGGCCTTATCTCGAAAAAGTCGTAGTCTTCGACTTCCCTGTCAGCGCTGTGAGCAGGCCATAACAGGTTACCCAGACTCTCAAACGACATCAGGCCGGATCATGCCTTAAGAAGACCAGAGAAATGAGCTGCTGTAACGCCTCATTCTCCCGCCTGTTTGTGGACCAAAGGAGTGCACAAGGCGTCACAGCGTCAGGAACTTCTCAGTCCCTCATCTGCCTGTTTTCTCACGGCAGATCCAAGACAGATAAAAGAAACTCATCACCATAAAGCTGCGACTCTTATTGATATAGATTGATATAGAAACCCTATATCAAAAGTATTCCCTGCGAATTTAGCAGAATACTACTCCCCGTTCGCTGTGTGTCATATGATGTCTGTCGCATATTAATATTGACAATGATTCGCATTTGCTTAGAAGGCGTTTTCTCTAAAATGTGAATGCGGAAAGAGTTTCATGCGGCAATCGCGATATCTGACACGCAGCGCCGTGCCCGTCGTCATTATGGCGTCTCTCGGATCGACAGCCTGGGCAGCCCAATCTGACGCAGCCGTGGACGACAAAAAATCCACGGGCGGAAAAGTCAGCAAAGCGCCATCGGGCCATGAAGTCATTGTCGTGACCGCCACGGGTCTGTCGCATGCCGCCGCCAGTACAAAAACCCGCACGCCAATTATTGAATCGCCTCAGACAATCTCCATTGTCAGTCGCGAAGAAATCGAACTGCGAGCTTCCCCGACCGTTGCAGACGCCCTGGCCTATACCGCTGGCGTGCAGGCCGAACCCAGCGGTATCGACAGCCGTGTTGACGAGGTTTCTGTCCGAGGATTCGGTGCGGGGGGATTTTCCTCCAACAACAACTTTGTCGATGGTCTGCGCCTGCCTGCAGGTGGCCAATGGACACGCACCTCCTTCGATCCGTTCGCCCTTCAGCAGATCGAAGTCCTCAAGGGCCCCTCTGGTGCCCTGTATGGGCAGACAGCACCCGGCGGCATTGTCAACCTGACCACCAAGAAGCCTACCGAAACCAGTCATGGAGAGTTCTTTACCCAGACAGCAGGTTATACGGATCTCGCCAACTGGCAGGGACAGGCGGCCGGTGATGTTTCGGGTAAACTCAACAAGCAGGGAACCGTTCTGGGACGCGTGGTCGCCCTCGCACGGTACGGCGGCACGCAGGTCAACAGCGTCATGAACGGACGCTATTACGTCTCTCCCAGTCTGACCTGGAAATACGCTCCCGGCTCGTCATGGACTCTTCTCGCGCAGTATCAACGCGATGCAGGTGGTTCCACCTTTCAGTTCCTCCCCAAGACAGGCACGCTGGTGTTGTCGAAGGGCCGGCATATCGCCAATGACGCCAATATCGGTGAACCCGACTGGGACAAATTCGATCGCACGCAGGCGCTGGCAGGATCGTTTCTGGAGCACAGATTCAATCGCTTCCTGACGGTCCGGAACAACACCCGTTACACCTACCTCGATAATCTGTACCGTGCGACAGTTCTGAGTGGTGACACACTTACAGCCTGCCCCGGATCGGTGCGGGGATGTGTCGCGGGTGAAACCGTCAATCGTCGTGCCGTGGAAGGACGAGGCCGCTCTCAGGGTGTGGCGATGGACACGCAGATTGAAGGGCATGTAAAAACAGGGCCGGTACAGCACACACTTCTTGTCGGAACTGACTATTTCTACACAAGCTGGGAAAGCTCCCGTGATCTGGTCAAGTCCGCGCTCGTGCTGCCGATGCTGGATATCTTTGATCCATCAGCCCGTGGAGTGGGAGGCTATTCAGGCGGCCTCACTCCGCAGGTCTACAACGCCACAAAATCCTACCAGAACGGCGTCTATTTTCAGGATCAGATGAAGTTCGAACGCCTGCGCGTCACGGTCGGCGGACGGCAGGACTGGGCGACAGATGACACACTCAACATCCTGACACGTCAACGCTATGTCACATCTTCCAACAAATTCACCTGGCGTGCCGGCGCCGTCTATCTGCTCGATTTCGGGCTGGCTCCCTATTTCAGCTATGCCACGTCTTTCCAGCCTCAGGTGCTGGACCCTGCGACCTCACTGGATGACAAGCCATTCAAGCCGACCACAGGCGATCAGTATGAGGCTGGTCTACGTTATCAGTACAAGAAAAGTATTTACGTCACTTTCGGCGCTTATCAGATCAAACAGAAGAACATGAACACCCCCGCACCCAACGGCGAGATGTGTGGCCCAGCCACCTGTTACGTGCAGACCGGTGAAGGGCGTGTCAGAGGCCTGGAACTGGAAGGTCGCGCCAATCTCCCGTGGGATATGTCGGTTATTTTCACAGGCACCCGCAGCGACCCCAGAGTCACGAAGTCGAACACGGCTTACCAGATCGGCAACTATCTGCCACAGGCTCCCAAATGGATGGCCTCCCTGTTTGTCGATCAGCGTATTCGTCGCGGCACGTTCCGGGGCGCGGGCGTTGGCGGCGGAGTGCGTTACACAGGACACAGCTACGGCGATACCAACAATACACTGTCCATTCCCGGTTATACCGTCTTTGACGTGTTTCTGCGTTATGATTTCGGACAGGCCCATCCTCGGTATGATGGTTTGTCTTTCTCGACGAACGTCCGCAACATCGCCAACAAGCGGTTCGTGGCGACCTGCACCGCCGTATCCGCCTGCTATTACGGTCAGGGCAGAAGCCTGACGATGCGTCTGGAATATCGCTGGTGATACAGCCTGATTTTTTCCTTGCGATCGGAAGCGTGGCCGGCCTGCTCGCAAGTATCATGTTCTACTGTACATCCGGCCAGCAGAGACTTTTGACACGGAGCCTGTCGGGAAGCGCAGGTGTGGGAGGGGGGATCGGCCTCACCCTGTGCATGGCAGGCTGTTTTTCACACATCATGAGCCTGACAACGGCTCTGTTCGTGACTGTGGTTCTGCTGATGTTATGGCTTTGCTTGCTGCCGGTCAGCATCGCTCTCGTGAAACCACGAGGTACGCAAAGATGATACTCGATAACAGCGCATGGAGAGGAAAACTCTCCGCCGGGATTATTCCGGGAGCCGGTATGGCATTGGGAGGCATGGGTGTGGCTGGCCTGCTCTGTCACACCACAGGCAGTCCCATGACGCTTTCAGCACAGGCCCTGCTGTGGATGGCTGTCTTCGTATGGATCGTGTCTGTCTGTACCTGTTTCCTGTTTTCCTCCGGACGTAAGGCGTGGATAGGGCTGGGTGGCTGTTGCGCTCTTGTCTGGCTGCTTTTTCTCATTCTGAAGAACGTGATCCGATGAAACTTCGTGAAGATATTGTCGCTGTCTATCGCGAAGTTCACACCTGGGTCGGCATACTGGCGGCTCTTTTTCTTTTTATTGCATTCTATGCCGGCTCAGTCAGCATGTTTGAACAGACCTTGCAAAACTGGCTGACACCGGAAAGTCATTTGCCGGCACCGGTGTCTCTCGACCGCACGCCCGAACTGATGGAAAAAGCCTTTACCGCCTTTCCGGACGCCCGCCAGAATTACACCATCGTGCTGACACCGGATAAGACCCAGCCCGCCCGTCTTGTCTGGCCTCAGAATCCGAAAAGCCGTGAGCATGGACCAATCCTTCTTGTCGCTGCGGCTCTCGATCCAGAGGGTGGACTGATTACGGAAAAGCAGCCCCCTTCGGAAACGGCACATTTCATTGACGTCCTGCACCAGCGTGTGGGGCTGCCTTTACCGGAAGATGTGGCGATGCCTTTCATGGGCGTGGTCGCTCTGGCCTACGCCATTGCGCTGGTGTCTGGTGTGATCGCCTTTCTTCCCGCCCTGAAACGCACTCTCTTTGCTGTCCGGCTTGAGGGTGGCAAACGTCGGGCATGGCTAGATCTGCATAATGTCTTCGGTTTTTTCTCACTGCCCTTTCATGTCGTCATGGCGATCACATCCGTGCTGTTTGCATTTCATGAGCCGATTTACGCCGTGCAGAACATACTTTTTCATAACGATGCTCATCCGGCCCATGCCCGACAGCATGCGTCACCCGCACGAGAGACTGCCCCACTCCTGACGCCAGCCGCTCTCGTCGCGTCCCTTGCCCGACAGGCGCCGGGCTTTGAACCGGATACGCTGAATTATACTACCCGACCTGGCCCCGGTGGCGGAACGCTCACTCTTCGTGTCGCCGGGCATGACCCGCGTTTTGTGATGCGCGGTCCCAATGCCGGGTTTGCAGTCATGGACCCGGTAACCGGTCATATTCTTTCGACTGACTATCTGCCGGGCCACCAGTCAGGCGGATTTGCGACGATCACCTCTTTCTTCAGTCTGCATTTTGGCAGCTATGGCGGGTACCCGGTTCGCTGGGCCTATCTTGTGCTCGGATTTGGAGGAGCTTTTCTGTTTTATACCGGCAATCAGCTCTGGATCATGGCGCGACAGCGACGTGAACGCGCTACCGGCCTTGTCACCGCGACACGTGGCTCGCGTGTTCTCTCCTCTCTGACCATCGGATGCACGACTGGTTGCATGACCGGTATCGCCGCCATCATTACTTTTGCCGCCGCCGTCCCAAATCCGATGACGTACATGCCGGTCGCCCTGATCTATTACGCGACCTTCCTGCTCTGCACAGTGCTGGCTTTTATTCTGCCTGTACAGACCAAAGCACGGGCTCTTTTCTGTATTACGGCTCTCAGTCACATTATCCTGGCCGTAGCTGCACTGACGCGAGGCGGGAGCCCTGACGATGACACCTCATTCATCGTTGCGGCTTTAGCTCTCACTCTGGCTCTCCTTTTCTTCATGGTGGCGAAGAAAAGGGGATATTCAGGGCTGACCCACTGAAGCAACCCCGTAAAATTACAAAAACTTTTGGTGAAGCTTTTTTCAAAAAGCTTCAGAGGAAATCGCTTTCCTGAAAAAGGCAATATCGAATTTCTGATCGTGCTGTTACTTCACGCAACCGGCGGAATGAGCGGCTGCGGCACTTCATCCTCGCTCCAGTCGCCTGCCTGCCATTCAGCGCGGAGATGCGCCGCATGGGCCTCAAGCGTGCCATCGACAATGGCTGCACGGATGCCGCGCATCAGTCGCTGGTAATAGGCAAGGTTATGCCACGTCAGCAGCATCGGTCCGAGAATTTCGTCAGCACGGAACAGATGATGCAGATAGGCGCGGGAGTGGCGCGTGCAGGCCAGACAGTCGCAGTGCGGTGACAGTGGGCGTGCGTCGAGCGCGAACCGGGCGTTGCGCAGGTTGATGTGGCCACGCTCGGTATAGGCGCGGGCCGTCCTCCCGGCGCGGGTCGGCATCACGCAGTCGAACATATCCACGCCACGCATCACACTGCCGAGCAGGTCGTCCGGTGTGCCGACGCCCATCAGATAGCGCGGTTTGTCATTGGGCATGAGCGGCGTCGTCACGTCGAGCGTGGAGAACATCAGCTCCTGCCCCTCGCCCACCGCGAGACCGCCGATGGCGTAGCCTTCGAAACCGATATCCGTCAGCGCCTTCACACTCTCGGCGCGCAGCTCCGGCTCGGTACCGCCCTGCACGATACCGAACTGACCGTAGCCTTCACGCTGGATGAACGCCTCGCGGGAACGGGCGGCCCAGCGCATCGACATCCGCATGGAGGCCGCGATGGCTTCGGGTGCGGCGGGAAGGGCCGGGCACTCGTCGAAGCACATGGTGATGGTCGCATCCAGAGCGTGCTGGATGTCGGTCGAACGCTGCGGGTCGAGGCGATGTTTCGAGCCGTCGATATGCGACTGGAACGTCACGCCGTCCTGATCCAGTTTACGCAGAGCCCCAAGTGACATGACCTGAAATCCGCCAGAGTCCGTCAGGATCGGGCCGGACCAGTCCATGAACTTGTGCAGGCCACCGAGCCGCTTCACCCGCTCCGCACCGGGACGCAGCATCAGGTGATAGGTGTTGCCCAGCACGATCCCGGCTCCTGTCGAACGTACGGCGTCCATGGTCATGGCCTTCACCGTGCCAGCCGTACCGACGGGCATGAAGGTCGGCGTCTGGACCGGGCCGTGCGCCGTGTGCAGCGTGCCGGCGCGGGCCTGGCCGTCTGTGGACTCGCAGATCCAGCGGAAAGTGCTGCTCATGAAGGAAGGCCCTTTGCTGTGGAAGAGTTATGGGACGCTGCCCCATGCCCCGGCAGGAAGCGCGGCTTCCTGCACCTCGATCTGTTAGAAGTGGTTTCCAAAGGCGCGCCTTTGGTGGGGTGAGGGGCAAAGCCCCTATAAGTTGTCACGGGCGCTGCTGCCCTTGACCCGCCAAAGGCTGTGCCTTTGGAAACCGTCTGCAATATCATGGAGTTTCCGCCCGACGCAGCAGGCAGGCGTCACCATAGGAATAAAAGCGGTAGCCGTCGCGGACTGCATGTTCATACGCTGCTTTCATCCGCTCCGTGCCTGCAAAGGCGCAGACCAGCATGAAGAGTGTCGAGCGCGGCAGATGGAAGTTGGTCATCAGCATATCCACGGCACGGAACTTGAAGCCGGGATGGATGAAGATCGACGTGTCGCCGTCGAAGGGCATCACGCGACCATC
>NZ_CP014692.1:3152500-3327500 GCF_002005445.1 Acetobacter aceti | reverse complement strand
TCGAGAGGGAAACAGCCCAGACCACCAGCTAAGGCCCCTAAATCGTGGCTAAGTGGGAAAGGATGTGGGGATTCCAAAACAACCAGGAGGTTGGCTTAGAAGCAGCCATCCTTTAAAGAAAGCGTAATAGCTCACTGGTCTAATAGAAACCCTGCGCCGAAAATGTAACGGGGCTCAAGCCACGTGCCGAAGCTGTGGGTGCATACTATGTATGCGCGGTAGCGGAGCGTTCCGTAAGTCTGCGAAGGAGACGGGGTGACCCTCTCTGGAGATATCGGAAGTGCGAATGCTGACATGAGTAGCGACAAACAGTGCGAGAAACACTGTCGCCGTAAGTCCAAGGTTTCCTGCGCAAGGTTAATCCACGCAGGGTTAGTCGGCCCCTAAGGCGAGGGCGAAAGCCGTAGTCGATGGAAATCAGGTTAATATTCCTGAACCTGCCAGAAGTGACGAATGCGAGATGTTGTCAGTCCTTATCGGATTGGACTGGCTTTTTGAGCATTCCAGGAAATAGCTCTGGCGTATAGACCGTACCCTAAACCGACACAGGTGGACTGGTAGAGCATACCAAGGCGCTTGAGAGAACGATGCTGAAGGAACTAGGCAAATTACTCGCGTAACTTCGGGATAAGCGAGACCCGTAGGTGGGCAACCATTTGCGGGTGGCACAGACCAGGGGGTAGCGACTGTTTAGTAAAAACACAGGACTCTGCGAAGTCGAGAGACGACGTATAGGGTCTGACGCCTGCCCGGTGCCGGAAGGTTAAGAGGAGGTGTGAGAGCACTGAATTGAAGCCCCGGTAAACGGCGGCCGTAACTATAACGGTCCTAAGGTAGCGAAATTCCTTGTCGGGTAAGTTCCGACCTGCACGAATGGCGTAACGACTTCCCCGCTGTCTCCAGCATCGGCTCAGCGAAATTGAATTCCCCGTGAAGATGCGGGGTATCCGCGGTCAGACGGAAAGACCCTATGAACCTTTACTGCAGCTTTGCAGTGGCATCAGAGACATTCTGTGTAGGATAGGTGGGAGGCTTTGAAGCAGGGGCGCCAGTTCCTGTGGAGCCATCCTTGAAATACCACCCTGAATTTTTCTGATGTCTAACCGCGACCAGTAAGCCTGGTCCGGGACCCTGCATGGTGGGCAGTTTGACTGGGGCGGTCGCCTCCTAAAGTGTAACGGAGGCGCGCGATGGTGGGCTCAGGCCGGTCGGAAACCGGCTGTCGAGTGCAATGGCATAAGCCCGCCTGACTGTGAGAGTGACAGCTCGATCAGAGACGAAAGTCGGCCATAGTGATCCGGTGGTCCCGCGTGGAAGGGCCATCGCTCAACGGATAAAAGGTACTCTAGGGATAACAGGCTGATCTCCCCCAAGAGTCCACATCGACGGGGAGGTTTGGCACCTCGATGTCGGCTCATCACATCCTGGGGCTGGAGCAGGTCCCAAGGGTTCGGCTGTTCGCCGATTAAAGTGGTACGTGAGCTGGGTTTAGAACGTCGTGAGACAGTTCGGTCCCTATCTGCCGTGGATGTTGGAGACTTGAGAGGATTTGTCCCTAGTACGAGAGGACCGGGATGAACATACCTCTGGTGCACCGGTTGTCGCGCCAGCGGCACAGCCGGGTAGCTAAGTATGGACGGGATAACCGCTGAAAGCATCTAAGCGGGAAACCCACCTCAAAACTAGGTCTCCCCAAGGGCCGTGATAGACCATCACGTCAATAGGCCAGGTGTGGAAGCGCAGTAATGCGTGCAGCTAACTGGTCCTAATCGCCCACGAGAACTCACTTGCAAGCTTCTCCTCGGAGACGCAATTCCATGCACAGAAATCATCCATGCCGCACATTTCAAAAATACACCAACCGTAATCACTGACCCACACAGATGTGGGTTGGATGACCTGGTGGCTATGGCGGGGAGAGATCCACCCGATCCCATCCCGAACTCGGCCGTGAAAGCCCCCAGCGCCTATGATACTGCGACTTAAGTCGTGGGAAAGTCGGTCGCCGCCAGGTCTTCCAATCCACATCATACACATCATAAATACCTCCGCGGGGTGGAGCAGCCCGGTAGCTCGTCAGGCTCATAACCTGAAGGCCGCAGGTTCAAATCCTGCCCCCGCAATATCCCATGACGACACTCCCGAAGCTCCGGCTTCGGGGGTGTTTTTCTTTTGAGCCGGTTTTCCGTTACTACGAGAAGCCGCAAAGTCGAGCAGCGTCCCAAGCTCGCCATGCAACGTGGCGTGTATCTTGCCCCGAACCTTGCCCGGTGTGACAACGATTTTCTCGATCAGTGCGCGGATGGCCTCGGATGCCTCCTGCCGGTCCTCGGGGTGATTCAGCGTTTCGGTCAGCCGCTCGACTTTCTGTTTGAAGATCGCCGCGACATTGGGATGGATATCCGGCACGTCCTGGGGCTGGGCGGCGAGCAGGGCGACCAGTTCATCCTCGCGGGCTTCCATCTCCCTCATGCGCTCGACCATGCCGCGCGTATAGCCGCCATCCTCGATCACCTGGAGCATCTGTTTCAGCCCCTTGCGTAGCTTCGTCAGTTCCGCCTGCCATCCCGCCGTGCTGGCGCGGCGTTCATGGTTGGCGCGGTTGGTTTCCTCGACATAGGCACGCATCGCTTCCGCCGCCGCTTCCGGCGTCATCAGCCGGTCCTTGAGACCCGACAGCATCCGCTCTTCCAGTTCCTCCCGGCGGATGGTGGCCTTGTTGGTGCAGGAGCGGTTGCTCATATGGGTGGAGCAGGCGAACCGGTCGCCGCCCCGGATCGAGCAGGGGCCACCGCAGACGCCGCAGAACACCAGACCGGAGAGCAGGGATTTCGGACGGCGCTGACCGTTCAGCCTGCTATTGGATGCCCGGATGCCCGCGCTGATGTTCGTCCCCTTCTCGGCAATTCTGGCCTGCCGGGCACGGACGGCCTGCCACAGGTCATCATCCATGATGCGCAACTCGGGAACGTCGGTGATGATCCATTCCGATTGCGGGTTCAGCCGCGAGACGCGCTTACCGGTCTGCGGGTCTTTCAGATAGCGCAGCCGGTTCCAGACCAGACGCCCGATATACAGTTCGTTATTGAGTATCCCGGTCCCACGCAGAGCATTGCCGCGCAGGGTGGTGTTGTTCCATTTGCCACCCGTGGGGCTGGGGATGCCTTCATCGTTCAGGCGGCTGGCGATGGACAGCGGGCTGCGCCCGGTGGCGAACTCGCGAAAGATGCGGCGGACGATTTCCGCCTGTGCGTCGTCAATCTCGCGGTCACCCCGGATCGGCTCGCCATGGGCATCAAGCTGGCGGATGACGCGGTAGCCGTAGCACAGACCACCGCCGGACTTGCCCGCCTCCACCCGACCCCGCAGACCGCGATGGGTCTTCATCGCCAGATCCTTGAGGAACAGGGCGTTCATTGTGCCCTTGAGGCCGACATGCAGTTCGCTGATTTCCCCTTCGGCCAGGGTGACAATGGTCACTCCCGCGAATTGCAGCCGCTTGAACAGGGTGGCGACATCGGCCTGATCGCGGGAGACGCGATCCAGCGCCTCGGCCAGCACGATATCGAACTGCCCGGCCTGGGCGTCGCGCATCAGGGTTTGGATACCAGGACGGAGGATCGTGCTGGCCCCGGAGATCGCCGCGTCACGGTAATACTCCACCACGTGCCAGCCCTCGCGCGCGGCGCGCTCTTCACAGAGCCGGAACTGATCCTCGATCGAGGCCGCCCGCTGGTTGTCCGAGGAGTAGCGGGCATAGAGCGCGACACGGGTCATGATCTTACCTCCTTTATCCTTATAGATTCTCCACGATCAGCGACGCACGGCGGCGCTTTTCTTCTGTCGGGCGAGGGCGACGAATTCCGCTTTGATCTTGGTAAACAGGCCCGGCGGAATAAAGCCGTAGGCAAAGACACCCGTCTTGCCGGGGACCGGCGACACGCCGCCGCTCGGCCATTCATCGACGTTGTGCTCCGAGACGATGACCCAGCTTGGGACATCATCCAGTCCGATCGCCGCCTTGACCTTCGCCGGTATCTCGATCCCGACCGTATCGCCGGAAGGCGGTGTGTGCGTGATCGGCAGAAGCACGACATAGCGGGGCCGTAACACGCTGTCGCTGGCCGCGACGAGGCACGCTGGACGATCCTTGCCCTGATCCTGTCCCCGCGTGGCTTCATGCGTCCACAGATAATCGTAACGGACGACGAGGCCCGGTTTGGGTTCGGGAAACGACACGAGTGGCCCTTATTTCAGCAACTCGTCGAGATGGGCATGCTCGGGGTCCATTTCCGCGCGCTCCACAGCGGCCAGCACCACGTCGGACACATCCTCCGTCCGGTGGCTTCGCTGGGCCGCCGCGCGGAGCCAGTCATAATGATCGGCGGACAACAGCACATATTCGCGGCGGCCGTGACGGGTGATCTCGACCGGCTCACGCTGGGCCTGATGCTGGAATTCGCCGAATTTGCGCTGGAATTCGAGGGCGCCGACGGTGGGCATGATCGCGGTATCCTGTTGGAGGAATGGTAATGCCCAGATTATACGTATAATACCTCTTTCTCAAGGATAATCTCATTCCTCTTGCCCCGGCGTGTCTCCGCTAGAGGCATTGTTGTCGTTGGCGATCTGGCCCAACCGCTGCTCGAATTCCTCGCGGGCGATCTGTCGTCCCAGCAGACGCGCCAGGATGAGGATCAGTGCGTCCGTTCGTGCCTTCATGGCCGGATCGGGAGAGGCGGATTGGATATTGTCCGTGGGTTTGTTATCGTTGACCGGAGAATTCGGTCCGGCGTTCGATAAGCGGTTTTCGTCCGTCATCGGTCTGCCCTTTCCGTCTGGAGAGGACAGCAGCATCACGCGCTGAAAAATGTTGCGCAACCGGAAAAATCAAGCCATTCCAATGGATTGTCGGCGTGTATCAGTTGCTGCGTACTGGGACGTAGTCAGGCGTACATGTGGCGGCGTTTTGTTCGCCACTTAAGAAATCACAAGTTGGTGAGTTGTTGGTTTGAGAGTACGACTCGCTGATTGGGCGACTGCGGCTTCCGCCTTCGATTCTGCCATTCATCGAACCGTCAAGCGCTCCCGGTAGCGGGCCATTTCCCGGTTTTTCTTGACGCGAAGCGCCTAAGCGGCCAGCGGAGAGGCCATGGATACGATCAGTCTTCTTGCCCTGCTGCTGAGCCTCTCGGCAGGCTTCAGCATCCTCAATCACCATACGCTCCGCGTTCCAGCCACGATTGGCATGCTTGTTTTCTCGTTGCTGACATCGCTTCTGGTCATGATCCTGAATCCGCTGATTCCGGCCTATGATCTTCAGGCCCTTCCGCGATCTGTGCTCGGTGCTATCAATCTGCCTGCGGCCCTTCTGAATGGCGCGCTGTCGCTGCTGCTTTTTGCCGGGGCCATGCAGGTGAATGTCGGGCATCTGCGCGCAAAGCTTGCCTCAGTTATGGCCCTCTCTGTCTTGGGGACCGTGCTGGCTGTCGCCTTTCTGGCGATCGCGGCATGGTCTGTCTTCCCGCTGCTGGGCCACACCGTTCCCTTCGCATGGTGCATCGTTCTGGGGGCCATCCTCGCACCCACCGACCCGGTTTCGGTCGTGGGCATGCTGAAGCGTCTGGGACTGCCGGGACCGCTTCAGGCTGTTTTCGCGGGGGAAAGCCTGTTCAATGATGGCGTGGGCGTTGTCATTTTTGGTGTGACGATCGGACTGGCGACCGGACACAGCCAGGGGGTGACCGCTTCCGGGATTGCCCTGAGCTTCTGCCGCGAGGCGCTCGGTGGCGGTTTTCTCGGAGCGCTCACCGGATGGATCGCGCTGCGTGTGCTCAAGGAGCAGCGCGATCCGCATATTGATCTGCTGACGTCGCTGGCTCTGGCGACTGGAACCTTCAGCATCGCCAACCAGCTTGGCATGTCGGGTGCGATTGCCGTGGTCGTCGCGGGACTGTGTTTCGGAACACGTTACAGCCACTCCATTTTCGATGAAGCATCGCGCAAGGAACTCGACGTCGCCTGGAACCTGATCGACGAAGTACTGAACGTTCTGCTGTTCATGCTGATAGGTTTTGAAATCCTTGAGATCACGCCGCATCTGTTTACGGTTTTGGCGACACTTGCCGTGATCCCGCTGTCCATTGCCGTGCGGGCATTGAGCGTGCTGTTCTCGACTCTTCCGGTCCATCTTCGTCAATGGGAACGAGGCCGCGTTCTCGGCGTCCTGACATGGGGCGGGCTGCGTGGCGGCATATCCGTCTCTCTGGCCCTTGGATTGCCGCCCGGAGACTTGCGCGATCTATTGCTGCCCGTCTGTTACGGTGTGGTGGTGTTCACCATCATCGTGCAGGGGTTGACCATGGAACGGGTCGCCCGCCGGCTTTATCCGGCATCTCCATCCCAACCTCAATAACGCGTTCCTCCATTCTTTCAGCGGCATTCGTGCCGCCTGATGAGCAGGCCGTGAAGAGGAAACAGACGTGATGCCTGACGATCCGTTCGCCCTGATCACGACGGTCGAACTGACGTGGATCGAAAAACAGGTCGAACGCTGGCTGCGCTTCGGTCGGCCGCTCGCGGACACCATTCTGGACCGTCGCCGTCGTCTGTTGAGCTTCGCGCCCGGCAGTGTGTTCGCCTTCGTTCGCTGGGCCGCCAACGACTATGGCACGGTTGAATCGCACATCGACATCGTGCGCACGGTCGGCTCCTGCGAAGACTACCAGACCGTCCCCTGCGTGCAGCCCGGTGGCGAGATGTTGCTGCACCAGAGTTCATGGCCGCGCGTCCAGTGTGTGCTGGAAGCGATCGATACGGTCGAGGCGCAGGACATCGATCCGACCGAAGTCAGTCCGGATTACTGGCGGCATGTCCACCATCGGCTGGAGGCACGGCAACAGCCCGATGCCTACACCAAAGCGCGGCATCGGGCATGGCTGCGTCGTCGCGCGTTGCATTGACCGTCCTGCCCACGTCTGGCCTACTGACGTTTGCTCGTGCCTTTTCCTTCTCTTTCCGGCCCGCTTTCCCGTCATGCTGTCGCGTCCGTTTTGTGCCGGGACAACGCGCTGCTTCGCACCGCGAGCGGAAGGCGTCGGCTGTGCCGCCGCGTCTATTTTGGGTCGCCTTTGGCGCTCCTTCGAACACCCTTTCGACGAACGATCTGGTATTCAGTGACACGAGTTTTCCCGCATCCGAAACACCATCCGCATGCGGTGGACGGGCGGCCCGGATGCACGACGAACGCGGGCTGACCGATTGGTCATCGTCGCCGGAAGTGTCGCCAGTTTGACGGTCCCCCGTCATGTGCGGATGTCGCTTTCGATCGTGTCCGGCGCATGGCTTTGACGTGTTCACGGCACGTCATAAGACACACCGAAAACAGGTCGCGGCGCAGCGTTTCGTCATCCTGTTCGCGTGGTGTCGGGAGGCGATCTGTGGCAGGTTTTGCCAATCATTCGGTCACACTGGCAAAGGGCGTCAGATTCAGAAAAGCCGAATTCAGAGGCCGGAAAGAGGAAAAAACGTGAGGGCAAGATTAAAGGACGTGGCACTCCTGCCAGTCCCCACCTGCGGTTTTCTTTGTCTGCACATGGGGTTAGGGATATTTCGAGTGGCACTCTGGATTTCAGACGTCTGAGCCGTCATTTTTCAGGAGTGAGAGCTTTCCGCCGTTTCTGACGGCACTATCCCCGGAAAAAGCCCGGTTTTCGCGAGGTCTGGCTATGGCGCAGGATGACGACACCGCATTCCGTCCCAGAGTTGGACGTCTCCGTTCGAAGGGCGGTCCGGCGCGCGGTCGCGTCGACTTTCTTGCCGCCGTTCGCACACAGGTTCGGCGGCAATCCCTGTCCCCCGGAAAGAGGGGAGGCAGCGGGTCGGGCGGCGGCAGTGGCCGCCGCTTTTCTTCCGGGTTGGGTGCGACTTCGCGTGCGGGAAGCGCGTCGCGTTCCGGTTCCACCCGTGGCGTGGGTCGCGGGCGTGGCGCGTCCTTCGTCCGTGCGCGCGGGATCGCCGGCTGGCGGCATCAGGTGTCCGGTGCCCGCCGTGTGACCGTGAAGGCGCGTGTGGTGCGTCAGGCCGGGAAGGGAGGCGGAACTGCTGCCCATCTGCGCTACATCCAGCGTGATGGTACGTCCCGCGACGGCGAGCGTGGCGTGCTGTATGGCGCGGAGACCGACCGTGCCGATGCGAAAGCTTTTCTCGAACGCGGCGCGGAGGATCGGCATCAGTTCCGCTTCATCGTCTCGCCGGAAGACGCCGACCGGATGGATGACCTGACCGATTTCACGCGCGACCTGATGACGCGGATGGAAGCCGATCTCGGCACACGGCTCGACTGGGTGGCGGTGAACCATTTCAATACTGCCCATCCCCATGTCCATGTCGTCGTCAATGGTCGCGATGACCAGGGCAAAGACCTCGTCATCGATGGTGAGTATATCACCCATGGCATTCGTGAACGCGCCTCCGAAATCGTGACGCTGGACCTCGGCCCCGTGTCCGAGATCGAGCAGCGACAGAAGCTGGAAAACGAGATCGATCGTGACCGCTTCACTCGCATCGACCGCGCCCTGCTCGATCAGATGAAGGACGGTACCCTCGACATACGCCCCGGCAGCGACACACCGACCTCCGATCTGGTGGACCGACGGCTGCGCCTGTCGCGTCTCGCGAAGCTGGAACGCATGGGACTGGCCAGTCCGACGGAACCGGGCAGATGGACTCTCGACGAGCGACTGGAAGAGCGCCTGCGGAACCTGGGCGAGCGGGACGACATCACGAAGCAGATGCATCGCGCCCTGAAGGCGCGCGACAAGGGAACCGCGCCGACGCGCGACCCGGCGCATTTCCGCTTCCATGGCGAGGTTCCAGACAAATCAGTCACCGGACGTCTGGTGGACCGGCACCTGACCGACGAACTGGGCGAGAAACTGTCGCTGGTGGTCGATGGGATCGACGGACGGGTGCATCATCTGCGCGGCTTCGATCCCGCCCAGGTAGAGGACATCCCCAGGAATGCGATCGTGGAGATCGTTGCCGCTCCGGTTCCTGACAAACCGCGCCCATCCGATCGGGCGATCCTCGCCCATACCGAGGACGGGATCTATCGCCCTTCCGACCATCTGGAGCGGATGCAGCTCGACCGCTGGAGCCTCAAAGGCACGCCGGAAGACCTGATCAAAGGGCATGTCCGCCGTCTGGAGGCGCTACGCCGGGCGGGGATTGTCGAGCGGCTGGACGCCGACCGCTGGCGCATCCCGGAGGATTTCAGCCAGAAGGCCCTCTCTTATGACGCCGCGCGTGCGCCGAAGGCGACGGTGCGGCTGCTGTCGGCTTTCGATCTGGAGGCGCAGATCGGCTCCGATGGCGCGACCTGGCTCGACCGGCGTCTGGTGGCCGGGGTAAGCCGTGAGGGCGACCGGGTGGAGGCCGGGTTCGGGGGCGAAGTCGGCGACGCTCTGGCCCGGCGGCAACAGGCGCTGCTCGACCGTGGAGATGCCAGTCTGACCCCGGAGGGCATGGTCCGCTACCGCAGGAACCTGCTGGCGGCGCTGGAAGGGCGGGAGGTAGAACGGGTCGGGCAGGTCATGGCCGGGAAGCGAGGGAAGCTGTGGCGTCCGCTTGATCGCTTCGAGACCATCCAGGGCACGCTGAAAGGTCCGGTCGATCTGGCCAGCGGGCGGTTTGCGGTGCTGGAGAGCGGACATGAATTCTCGCTGGTGCCCTGGAGGCCGGAGATCGGGAAACAGCGCCAGAAGCAGATGACGATCTCCATGGATGAGCATGGCGGCATCTCCTGGGAACTGGGCCGGGGCAGGGGGCTTGGCCTGTAGCGGGACCATATCGCGAGTCGTTCCGGAATGCAGACAAACACCGACAAAAGCCGCTATTTTTACGCCAGGCTACGCCCCGGTACGATGCCGATCGAACATGGGCTTGCGTCGGGAAAAATCCGCGTCAATCTGTCATCGGACCTCCAGTCTGGGAACATGGCGATGAACAGACGGCAGCGAATGAACGTGTATTTCGAGCCGGGCCTGCTGAAGCAGGTCGAAGCGCTGGCGGAGCGCCGGAATGTGTCGAAATCGGCGGTGATCGAGGCGGCGGTGCTGTCGCTGGTCTCTGGCGAGGACGATGGACGCCGGGATGCGGCCCTGTCGAAGCGACTGGACCGGCTCGGGCGGCGGATCGACGATGTGGACGAGGCCGTCGCCGTGCTGGGGGAAGCGTTCGCGCTCTATACCCGTGCCTGGATGAGGCACCAGCTTCCCATCCCGGCGAACGAGAACGAGGCCGCGAAGGATCGGGGCGCGGAGATGTATGCCCGGTTCAACGAGGTATTGGTCCGGCGGCTGGCGAAGGGGCAAAGGTTCCTTAACGAACGGGTGCGGGATGTCGCAGGGCAAAAAAGAGAAAACGATATGTAAATTTCTTCCGGCGTTCACGAGGTATCCGCAAAATGATGTGCGATGAGTTTCGGGACAGTTTTAGCTTGAATTTGGACGAGATCGTGATCCTCGCAGTTATTGACATGAAGGTTGGATAAAGGTGGGAGTTCGGTAAACTAGGCAATAGGCGATGCCCAGCGGCGATGCCACTAATAGGATCATTATCGCCTCCTAGCAGGAGCGTAGAAGCTTCGATCGACATTATCTGGTCTGAAAGATATTCCCCCGATGTCTGCGATCCATGATGCTGCACGCGGATATGCTCGATAATAATCCGTTCTCCATTTTGAGTCGCCAAGATCAGAGAACGGAACGGAAGCGTTTAGATTAGTGGACAGAATTAACTCAGAAATTGTCTGATTGCAAAGCAGGAGGCTGCGGTTGGTATCGAGGCTGTATAAACCAATAAACCAGGCCTAAGGAAAGAATGGCGGCGGAAAGGCCAAGCATTTCGTTGAAGTCGATTTCTTTTAGATCGAGAACGATAAACTTTCTGACGGTCGCCAATATGCCGATAAGGAGAATGGGCTCGATACGAATAATGCCATGCTGTTTTCCTGCTGACGGCGTAATAAATGATCTTTTGAATTCAAGTGCAATTAGAATTGTAAAGAACATTCCAAAAACTGCTTGAAGGTTCTCAGGTGTGGTCGAGTTTATTCCGCGATCGGCAAGCATTACTACGATCGACACGGTGAGATGAAGAAGGGAAACGCTCGCGATCAACATGATGATCGCGCTTAGTGTCGTCATCACACACTGTTCGAACAGATCAAAAATACGTTCTTTGAACATATTAGAAAAAATTCCTCTGATTTTCGACGGTAATACCTGCCTTTATTTCAGTCGAAGCAGGTCATGTTTCTCTTTAACTTTTTACTATATTTTCCATGCATCTTATTTTTTGTCGGTATACCGCGCCGTTTCATACGGCGCGGTGATCATCAGATACCGATACGGACGCCCAGTTCGACAACCCGATCGAGTGGTATACGCAAGAAGTCCGTAACGGGCGTTGCATTTCGCGTCATGAGAAGAAACAGCGCCATGCGCCAACGTGAGATCTGGGATGGCTGCGCACGGACCAGCAATTCACGCGACACGAAATAGGAAGCCTGCGGCAAGTCGAAACCGGTATCCCCAACCTGTAGTTGAGCAAGAGCCACCGGAAGATTCGGCATTTCCATGAAGCCATAACAAAGCATGACCCGATAAATGTTTGGCGCGATCTCGGTTACTTCGGCCCGCTGGTCGGGCGCCACCTGAGGAATGTTGACGTTCCTGACCGTGAGAAGAATAACGTGATCATGTAATACCTTGTTGTGTTTGAGATTATGAAGAAGCGATGTCGGAATGTATTCAGGATTTGCCGTCATGAACACACCCGTCCCTGGCACACGGATAATGCTCCGGGAATGAGGAAGACGCGCAATGAAAGTTCCTACCGGCATCGCATCATGCTGTTGCCGTGAGAGAACAAGGCTTCTCCCTTTTTTCCATGTGAACATCATCATGATCAAAACGGCTGCTAGCAGAACCGGCACCCATCCGCCTTCAATGATTTTCAGAGTGTTCGAGGCGAAAAAAATTCCGTCTATGATAAAGAAACCGCCGAACACGGCGATGGTCGCCCAAGCAGACCATTTGTACCGGTCTCGATAAACAACAGCAGCGAGAATACAGGTGCAGAGAAATGTGCCGGTTACGGCAATGCCATAGGCCGACGCCAGAGCCTCGGAACTACGGAACGCGATGACGAGAAGCAACGCGCCCACCATGAGCGAATGGTTGAGACCAGGCAGGTATATCTGGCTTTCTTCCGTGGGGTTTGTGTGCATGATCCGCATGCGCGGCACATAACCGAGTTGGATTAATTGTCGGCACAGGGAAAACCCCCCGGATATGCACGCCTGGCTGGCAATGACTGTGGCAATTGTCGATATGATGATCATAGGGACCTGAAGCCATTGCGGCCCCAGCAGAAAGAACGGATTGGAGATCGTTGCCGGATCAGAGATCAGCAATGCCCCTTGACCGAAATAATTGAGTGCCAGGCAGGGCAGGACAAAAAACAACCACGCTTCGCGAATGGGCCTGCGCCCAAAATGGCTCATATCGGCATAAAGGGCTTCGGCACCGGTCACGGCGAGGACTACGGAACCAAGGGCCAGGAACGACAGATAACCATGCCGGGCGATGAACATGATCGCATAGGTAGGTGAAAGTGCAAGCAGGATCGTAGGGTGGTGAAGGATGGCAAGAATGCCTAAAACCCCAATCATCAGAAACCAGAGTACCATCACCGGACCAAAAATGATGCCGATCTTGCCCGTGCCATGAAACTGGATCGAGAACAGTCCGATCAGAACGGCAATTGATAAAGGGACAACAAGATGGCTCGCGGCCGGAAACGAAACCTCGATGCCCTCGATTGCCGAGATGACCGAGACTGCTGGTGTAATGATGCCATCGCCAAAGAACAGGCAGGCCCCTATGACACCGATCATTCCAAGAAGCAGCTTGACGGATTTACGCTTCGCGTTCTGCTGCGCCAGAGACATCAGAGCGATAATGCCACCCTCGCCATTATAGTCGGCGCGCATGACAAGAATGACGTATTTTACCGTCACGACGAGCATGAGCGTCCAGAACAGGAGGCTTTCAACTCCCAGCACCTCGCTTGCGGAGATAGTTCCGTGATCCGATACGACTTGAGCTGTCGTGCGCAATGCATAAAGCGGGCTGGTACCGATGTCGCCGAACACGACCCCAAGCGCGCCTAATATCGCGGCAAAGCCGGCAGGACGAGCATCATGTCCCGCTGACCCCTTTCCGCCCTGAACGGCGACCGGTGCTGTTAAAGACACTATCTCATCTCCAGTAATATTGATTGATCAAGCCAAGTATTCCGTGCATGCTTTTTTTTCTGTGCATCGCAGTGTGAAGAATTACCTGTCATTAAAAGCCGAGCACCGCATCTGCACCAAAGGTGAACTGGCCTGTGTTGCGCAGGTCGTTGAAGGGCGTCGTGCCATTGAGGGAGCGATCGAAGCGTATTTCCGGGCGAATCTCGAACAGCTTGACGTGGTGTCCGAAGGCCGGATGCCAGTTCGCGCCGAGCGTGAGCGCGCCATAAGTCGTGGGTGGGGCAGACTGGGTATACGCGCTCTTGCCCAACGTGGCCCGGATATAGGAGGTGTCGCCAAGGAACGAGGTGACGAATAGGCCCGTATTATCGCGATAGATCTCGCCGCGATAGTTCAGCGTGAGGCTTGGTGTGATCTGATAGCTCACATAACTGACGAAGCTGTAAGCATCCGCGCGAAGGCCATCGTCATGCATATAGTTGAACTCACCGGTCACGGAGAGCTTGTCGTTGATCTTGTACGTTCCGTTCAGGTCGTTCCAGAACCTCTGGGAAGAATTGGCCTGTTTGCCCAATGTCCGGATGGCGTCTTCCGGGCCGACGCGGCCGAGATAGGTAAAGGAAAATTTTCCGCCAAGCAGCCCGCTGCCATTGACGCCGAAATAGCCGGCTGCCGCGTGATTGTTGTCGCCTCCACCAAACGAGACCTGATTACCGGTATCGACACCGAAAAGCGCACTGAAATGGTCATCGACATGCCATTGGAACATCGCGCCGACATGTTCGAAAGTGGTGGAATACTGGGTCGTGTAGGATAGCGTGTAGAAGGGCCTCAGTGAGGGATCATAGGATTCCACACCCATTGGAGAAGTGAGGATACCTGCTTGCATATCCAGCCCGTGCCGGGTCAGCCAGGGCAGATGCAGGTCAAGATGCGCCTGGGGGAGGATGAACTGGTAGCGACTGGAAATCGCGTTCGAAGTAATCCCGGCTATCTGGAAGTAACGTGCATCGGCACCATACATACCCTGAAGAAAAAAACCGATCTGATAGTCATGTGCTGTCGTATCGACAGCGCGGTTGACCGTCAGAAGAATCTGGTCTAGCTGCGGTTGATTGGCGCGATCGCCGAAGAACTGGCCAAAATTGACGCCGTTATCGGGTCGGGCGGGATTGGCGTTGATGCCTCCTTCAATCTGTGCGCCGTAGGTGATGGACTTCGCCCAGCTTCCGAGATCGGAAGCGAAGGCACTGGGCACGGCCCAATGCGACGCTGCCAGCAAGATCATCGTGGCGAAACCGAGCCGACGGACCATGTCCCGGTTTGCCCCGACTTTAGATAGCTGCGGTGCAAGCATGATTTTTACGCTGCCCACCGAATAGAACGTCCCGTGCAATCGTCGGAGACGCTGCAGACTATAAGCCACATATTTCATATCAGCGATCATTCCCGGCTCGAGATTTTCTTAGCCGAGTAGGCATCGGGTCATGGGTCTGACAAGAGCAAGGGCCTTTCCGTCGCCCATTTTCACCCGAATTCCTATGAGATTCATATATTGCGGCGGCGAACGCCCACTCTCTTTCCTATGCGGATGCTGCGATAACCTGTTTTGGCAGAAGGAATGGATTTCTATGCTTGATGTTCTTTATTGCGGACTTGGAATCGTGGGTTTTTTGATTTCCCTAGGCTTCCTGTCCTTTTGTGAACGGATCTAGCGTCATGTCGCTTGATTTCATTTTAGGCGGCGCGGTGACCCTTGGCCTTCTGGTCTACGTCTTCTTTGCGCTGGTGCGTCCGGAAAGGTTCTGAGAAATGACGATCACTGGCTGGACGCTCATAGCCGCCTTCCTGGTCGCGACGGTTCTCCTCACTCCCGTTGCCGGTAATGCCATGACGCGTGTGATGGGCGCGTCCATGGGAGCCGTCGGACGCTTCTTCAGACCGTTGGAGGCAGGTCTCTACAGGCTTGCCGGGATAGATGCGGCCCGGGAACAAAGCTGGTGGGGCTACGCCCTCGCCATGCTGGTTTTCAAGCTGGTCTGTTTCCTAGTGGTCTACTCATTCTTGCGCTTGCAGGCGCATCTCCCCCTCAATCCGCTTGGTCTCGGCTCGCTGACACCGGATCTTGCTTACAATACCGCCATCAGTTTCATGACGAATACCAACTGGCAGAGTTACGCCGGCGAGACGACAATGAGTTATCTCAGCCAGATGGTGGCGCTGACGGTGCAGAATTTCACCTCGGCCGCCGCGGGTATCGCCATTGCGTTCGCCGTATTTCGGGGGTTCGCCCGGGGTAGTGCCAAGACGATCGGCAATTTCTGGGTCGATCTGACGCGGATCACGTTGTATGTGCTGGTCCCGGGAAGTGTAGTCCTGGCCTTATTCCTCGTATGGCAAGGCGTGCCGCAAACCTTCTCGAATAGCATTGCGGTCACCACGCTCGAAGGCGCGCACCAAACCATTGCTGTCGGGCCGGTCGCCTCGCAGGAAGCGATCAAGATGCTGGGAACCAACGGCGGCGGGTTCTTTAACACGAACTCGGCGCATCCGTTCGAGAATCCCACACCTCTTACGAATTTCATCGAGATGCTGGCAATTTTCGTGATCGGGGGGGGCCTGACCTCCGCTTTCGGGCGCATGGTGGGCGACAGGCGCCAGGGATGGGCGGTGTTCTCCGTCATGGCGGCGCTGTTCGTCGTGGGTGTGGCCGTGACTTACTGGGCCGAAGGGCACGCCAACCCGGCATTCGCGGCGCTTGGCGTTGATCCGGGCTTGGGCAACATGGAAGGCAAGGAAACGCGGTTCGGGATCGCGGCGTCCTCGCTGTTCGCCACTGTGACGACCGATGCTTCCTGCGGTGCGGTCAATGCCATGCACGAGAGCTTCCTGCCACTGGGTGGGATGGTTCCGCTGGTCAATATGATGCTTGGCGAGGTGATCTTCGGCGGCGTCGGCTCGGGAATGTACGGCTTCCTGCTGTTCGCGGTCGTCTCGGTGTTTATCGCAGGGCTGATGGTCGGGCGCACACCAGAGTATCTCGGCAAGAAAATCGAAGCGCGCGAGATCAAGATGACCATGCTGGGCATCCTGGTGCCCCCCATGATGATCCTCACGATGACAGCCATCGCCATAGTGGTTGCTCCAGGCACCTCTGCAATGTCCGCCAGCGGTCCGCATGGCTTCACCGAGGTGCTGTATGAATACACGTCAGCCGGCGCTAATAACGGCAGCGCCTTTTCCGGTCTGACGGCCAACAGTTTCTGGAATATCACACTCGGAATCACGATGATGATCGGTCGGTTCTTCGTCATCATTCCCGCGCTGGCCCTCGCGGGTTCGCTCGCCGCCAAGAAGACGGTTGCACCCTCTGTTGGCACGTTTCCCACCCATGGCGGGCTGTTCATCGGTCTCGTGATCGGCGTGATCCTGATCGTGGGAGGCCTGACCTTTCTGCCTGCCCTCGCCCTCGGTCCTATCGTCGAGCATCTCGCGATGGGTGCCGGTACGCTCTATTGACGGGATAGCATCATCATGACTGTTCAATCTATAATCCCGGCTCATGATGGATCGGGCGGAAAAGAAAATGACGGCGATCCGGGCCGTTCGAGTCTTCTGCGTGCCGATCTTCTGGTGCCCGCGATCCGCGAGAGCTTTCGCAAGCTCGACCCGCGTGTCATGTGGCATAACCCGGTCATGTTCGTCGTGGAGATCGTCTCCACACTGACCACGATCCTGCTGATTCGTGACCTGGCGACGGGCGCACCGCATATTGGCTTCGCCATCCAGATCAATCTCTGGCTCTGGTTTACGGTGCTGTTCGCGAATTTTGCCGAAGCCGTCGCAGAGGGGCGCGGGAAAGCTCAGGCGGCGAGTCTTCGCCGGGCACGGACGGATGCAACGGGTAAGCGGCTTCTGCCCACCGATACTGGCCAATGGTCCTATGCGGGTGTGTACGAAGAAGTGCCTGCGCCCGAGCTTCAGCCCGGCGACGTGGTGCTCGTCGAGGCGGGTGACTTCGTGCCGAGTGACGGTGAGGTCATCGAGGGCGTCGCCTCGATCGACGAGTCCGCGATTACTGGCGAGTCAGCGCCGGTTGTGCGGGAGAGCGGTGGCGATCGTTCTGCTGTCACGGGTGGCACACGCGTCCTGTCAGACTGGATCATCGTCAGAATTACTGCCGCGCAGGGCTCAACCTTCCTGGACCGCATGATCGGGCTCGTCGAGGGGGCGCAGCGCCAGAAGACGCCTAACGAGATAGCCCTCAACATCCTGCTTGCGGGACTTACACTCGTCTTCATCTTCGCGATCGCGACAATTCCGTCTTTCGCCGCCTATGCCGGCGGACAGATTCCCGTTCTTGTGCTGGTCGCGCTGTTCGTGACGCTCATTCCGACCACCATCGGCGCGCTGCTTTCGTCCATCGGCATCGCAGGCATGGATCGGCTGATCCGCTTCAATGTGCTCGCCATGTCCGGTCGAGCGGTGGAGGCAGCGGGTGATGTCGATACGCTGTTGTTGGACAAGACCGGTACGATCACCATAGGCAATCGTCAGGCCTCGGATTTTCTTCCGGTTCCGGGCGTGACGGAACAGGAACTCGCGGACGCGGCCCAACTTGCCTCGCTGGCCGATGAGACCCCGGAGGGGCGTTCAATCGTTGTGCTGGCGAAGGAGCGTTTCAACATCCGTGCCCGGGAAATGGCACAGGCCGGGATGCAGTTTGTTCCGTTTACCGCCCAGACCCGCATGAGCGGCGTTGACATCGGCGAGCGTTGCATCCGCAAGGGAGCCGTGGACAGTGTGCTGGCCTATCTCGGCAATCCGGCAGATGCTTCCGCCCAGGCGGCGATTGCGAACGCGGACACCGTGGGACGCGCCGGGGGCACGCCGCTGGCCGTGGTGGACGACGACAGGTTGCTCGGGATCGTGGCGCTCAAGGACGTCGTCAAGGGTGGCATTCGTGAGCGTTTCGCCGAATTGCGCCGTATGGGTATCCGCACGGTCATGATAACGGGCGACAATCCTCTCACGGCCGCTGCGATCGCTGCCGAAAGTGGCGTGGACGATTTTCTTGCTCAAGCCACGCCAGAAGCCAAGCTCGCATTGATTCGCAAGGAACAGGCTGAAGGCAAGCTTGTGGCCATGTGCGGCGACGGTACCAACGATGCTCCCGCCCTGGCGCAGGCGGATGTCGGTGTGGCGATGAACACCGGCACAATGGCTGCCCGCGAAGCCGGAAACATGGTCGATCTCGACAGCGATCCGACGAAGCTGATCGAGATCGTGGGGATCGGCAAACAGCTCCTGATGACACGCGGCGCGCTGACCACGTTCTCAATCGCCAACGACGTGGCGAAATATTTCGCCATCATCCCGGCCATGTTCATAGGCTTCTATCCGCAGCTCTCGGCGTTGAACGTCATGCGCCTAGGCACACCGCAGAGCGCCATCCTGTCAGCGATCATCTTCAACGCCCTCATCATCATCTTTCTTATTCCCCTTTCGCTCACGGGGGTGCGCTATCGCCCCGTCGGGGCGGCCGCGCTCCTGCGACGCAATCTTCTCGCTTTCGGTGTTGGCGGTGTCGTGGCGCCGTTCGTCGGCATCAAGCTGATCGACCTGCTCGTCAACGCGCTTGGCATCGCCTGAAGGAAAAAGTTCCATGCTTCGCGAACTGAGACCCGCCCTCGTCCTGTTTCTCTTCCTTTCCGTTGTCACTGGCGTGCTCTATCCGCTGGCCATCACAGGGGCCGCAAGCGTCCTTTTTCCGCGACAGGCGGGGGGAAGTCTCGTCCTTGTGGATGGCAAGCCGGTCGGCTCTGAACTCATCGGGCAGAATTTCACCTCGCCGCGCTATTTCCATCCCCGCCCCTCAGCTACCAGCGGTCCAGATCCGGTCGATGCGTCGAAATCGGGGCCGCTGCCCTACAATGCCGCAGCGTCCGTGGGCTCCAACCTCGGTCCGACCTCGAAATCTCTCGTGGACAGGGTCACGGCAAGCGTCGCCGCGCTACGGGCTGAAAATCCGGAGGCCGTCAGAGAGGGGCTTGCCATTCCGGCCGATCTGGTGACGACGTCGGGCAGCGGTCTGGACCCGGACATCTCACCCCAGGCCGCCCGGTTCCAGGTGTCCCGGATCGCTGCGGCCCGGAAACTTCCTGAGGAGAGGGTACACGACCTGATCCTGCGCATGACCCAGGCGCCGCTGGCGGGAGTGCTTGGAGAGCCGCGTATAAATGTCCTGCGGTTGAACTTGGCACTTGATGCTATGAAATAGCTGATGGAGGACCGTATCGACAGACCCGATCCTGATGCGCTTCTGCGCCAGACCACCCATGAAATGGGCGGGACGCGCGGTCGGCTAAAGATATTTGTCGGCGCGGCTCCCGGCGTGGGCAAAACCTTCGAGATGCTCACGACGGCGCACCGGCTCATAAGGGATGGCGTCGACGTCGTGGTGGGCATCGTCGAGACACACGGGCGATCCGAAACTGCGGCCCTGCTCGACGGTCTGGAGGTCGTGCCCCGTCGTGTCGTGGCTTACCGGGGCCAGACGCTGACTGAGATGGATCTGGACGCGATCCTCGCCCGTCAGCCCCGGCTGGTACTGGTCGATGAACTGGCGCATACGAATGGATCGGGCAGCCGTCATCCGAAACGCTGGATGGATGTCGAGGAGCTACTCGCTGTCGGAATTGATGTCTTCACCACGGTCAATATCCAGCATCTGGAGAGCCTGAACGACATCGTTGCCGGTATTACCCGGATTCGCGTACGTGAAACCGTGCCCGATACTGTGATTGACCGGGCCGACGAGATCGAGTTGATTGACCTGACGCCAGCCGACCTTTTGCAACGGCTGCGCGAAGGCAAGGTCTATACGGCGCCGGCGGCGGCGCGGGCGATGCGGAATTATTTCTCGCCGGGAAATCTGACCGCGTTGCGCGAACTTGCACTGCGACAGACCGCGCGGCAGGTCGACGCCCAGTTGATCGACCATATGCGCTCCAACGCGATCAACGGTCCATGGGCAGCGGGAGAGCGGATTCTTGTCTGCCTTACGCTTCAGGATGTTGATGGAAGCCTGCTACGCTATGGACGGCGGCTCGCCGAACGGTTTCACGCACCCTGGACGGTGCTGCATGTGGAGACCAGCCGGGAAGCTGGTGTGACAATTCGTCAGCGCACGGCAAGCCAGATGCATCTCGCGCAGTCGATGGGTGCGGAGACGGTCACGATACCGGGCCAGGACGTTGCGGCCGAGACACTGGTCTGGGCGCGGCGCCACAATATCACGCAGATTGTCGCCGGACGTCCCGTAAGCAGTCCCTGGACAAACTGGCTGATGCCATGGGCTTGGGCATCGGTAACGCGTATTCTGGCCGACCGGGCTGGAGATATTCCGGTCCATGTCGTGGGGGCGACCGATGTTGATGGCGACGTAGAAGAAAGGTCGGAAAAGCGCCCGCTCGCCTTCAGTCCCTATATCGCGGCGACCGGCATTGTGGCTGCCGCACTTGTTCTGTCTCTAGCGCTTCGTCATGGGATGGAGGTTCAGAATGTCTCGCTGACATTCTTGACAGCCGTGCTCGGTGTTGCTCTCGGCTTTGGCTTGTGGCCCTCACTCTACGCCTCGGTCATGGCCGTGCTGTTGTTCAATTTTTTCTTTCTGCCGCCACTTTATACGTTCGTTATATCTTCGCCCGACAACATCGCGGCTCTCGTTTTTTTTTCCATAACCGCCGTCACGGCCAGTCACCTTGGCAATCGGGTCCGTGCGCAGGCGATCGTTGCGCGGCATCGGGCGGAGATTACCGAGTCATTGTACGAGTTCAGTCGTAAGCTCACCGGCATCACATCCATGGATGAGCTTTTGTGGACGACCTGTCGGCAGATCGCCGAAATGCTCGACCGGCAGATCGTCATTCTTCTGCCGCACGACGACAAACTCATCATCCGCGCCAGCGATCCGCCGGAAAAAAGTTTGGACTCTGCTGACCTTGCGGCGGCGACATGGGCGTGGCGACATGATCGTGCGGCGGGACGGGGCTCCGATAATCTTCCGGGTGCACGTCGGTTGTTTGTGCCATTGCGGACAGCACGTGGACCTATCGGGGTGATTGGTTTGGATTCTGATGGTCCCGGACTCCTGCTCGGGCAGGAGCAGCAGCGTCTCGTCGATGCGTTGGGCGATCAGACTGCACTCGCGATCGAGCGCATCGTCTTGTCACAGGATCTCGATCAGGCGCGTTTGCACGCGGAAACCGAACGTTTGCGTGGGGCGCTTCTTTCATCGATCTCGCACGACCTGCGCACACCGCTTTCCTCCATCCTCGGGGCGGCGTCCAGTCTCGATAGTTATGACGCTCTGCTGGATGACAAGGATCGGAAAGAGCTTCTGTCCACTATTCGTGAGGAAGCTGAACGCCTCTCGCGTTTCGTCGCCAACTTGCTCGACATGACGAGGCTGGAAGCCGGAGCTCTGACCCCCGCGCGACAACTCTGCGATCTGGGCGAGATTGCCGGAAGCGCGCTGGCGCGTGCTGCCGTGATTCTCCGGCATCATCACGTATCGCTCAAGGTCGCACCCGATCTGCCACTGGTCCCGCTGGATGACGTTCTCGTGGAGCAGGCATTATTCAATATTCTCGATAACGCCGCGAAATATACTCCCGAGGGCAGCATGGTGATGATCGAAATCGCACGAAAAGGGGGAAGTATCCGCCTGCGTCTGACCGACGAAGGCCCTGGTCTGCCCGCCGACAATCCTGAACGGGTATTCGACAAATTCACACGTATCCAATTCTCGGATCGGCAGCGACCGGGAACGGGACTTGGTCTCGCGATCGCTAAAGGATTTGTCGAAACTGCGGGTGGTTCGATCACGGCGGAAAACCGTCCTGATCGCACCGGGGCCGTGTTTACGATAAGTTTTCCGATTGTAGCGGAGGTATCAGGATGAGTGCGCCGCGTGTCCTCGTTGTCGATGACGAACCCGCCATCCGGCGTCTTCTGCGAACCAGTCTCGCGACCCAGGACTGGCGCGTGATCGAGGCTGGAAACGGCATGAGCGCGCTGGCGGCGGTGAAAGCCGAAGAGATCGATGTCGTGCTGCTTGATCTGGGACTTCCAGACATGGACGGTATCGAAGTCATTCGCCAGATACGCCTGACGTTGCCCACTTTGCCGATTGTCGTACTTTCGGTGCGCGATGACGAACGGGGCAAAGTGGCTGCCCTGGACCTAGGAGCGGATGATTATGTTACCAAACCTTTCGGCATGGCCGAGCTGATCGCCCGGCTGCGCGCCGCGCTCAGGCATGCCCTTCAGAAAGAAGGCACGATTCCGCTCTATGTCTCAGGTGATCTCAACGTGGATCTCGTTCGTCGAATTGTGACCCGTAGCGGCGATGAAGTCCATCTTTCGCCGCGAGAATGGGATATTCTACGACTCCTGATCCGTCATGCAGGACGTGTCCTGACCCATAAGCATATATTGGGGCAGCTTTGGGGGGCGAACGGAGATGTCCAGCAGTTAAGGGTGTATATTCGGCAACTGCGCCAGAAGTTGGAAATTAACCCTGAGAGGCCGCAGCACATTATCACAGAGACTGGGATTGGGTACCGTCTGACCCTTGTGGAGTGAGGTCATTCGGACGCTGGGTAGCTTTGTGAGTAGATGTATAATTCTTGGGTAGTTGCTTCGCCTTCTTAGTATTAGCTTTCATAGGCCGCAAATAGACACTTGTCCGTATTTAAAGTGTTAAAACATTGAAATATCGTAATTATATTTTGATCTGAAGTGAATGTCGGTATCGGCCAAACCGTGCCCCCGCAACCATGAATTCCAAACGAAATCAATGACTTAAAAGGCGGCGCAAGCCGCCTTTTGGCGTTCCAGAGCGCTAACTGGAATCATATAGGAATCATCAGGGGGAGAAAAACCGCGTAGTTTTCGGACGCGTGGGGTGCGCCAGATGAGCGCCGGGAAGGGGAGGAATCGGGCCAAGCGGTTTAGGTCTACTTCCGTTCTCCTTGCTTTTCACGGTGTCCTGACGTAACCAGAAATGCGAACGGTTCTCACTTTGTGAGTCGGAATTCAGGACAGCGGCGGGTGAGCACGGCAACCTACAAACATAGCGCGCAGGCGCACGGCGAAATGGTGAGTTACGCTTGGCGTCTGACGGGAAGCCGTGATCAGGCAGAAGAGGTTGTCCAGGAGGCTTATGTCCGACTGGCTGAAGCAGCAGCCAAGCAGTTACTGGAAAAACCAGCGGCTTATCTGCGACGCGTAGTGCATAATCTGGCCCTTGACCATATCCGGTCACGGAAAAGGCGCGAGCGGATATTTGTCGCGGATTCAGATACAAATCTGGCCGAAATGGCATCGACGGAAGCTTCGCCAGAACAACAGACACTTTCGCGTATGGAAATTTTCCGGCTTCAGGAAGCGTTGTCTGAATTGCCGGATAACATACGGATAGCCGTCGAAATGCACCGTCTGGGTGGTGCAAAACTGCGGGAAATCGCGGAAGCGCTGGATGTTTCCACGACGCAGGCTCATTATTTCATACGTAAGGGTGTGGCGCACTGCCTGACGAAGTTGGGCTGATTTTCTCGTATGCCAAGATGTTTTTCCCGAAAAAATCCCGTGTCCAATAGTCTCTTCATAATGAGAGGGAGATGGATCGGTCTGCCTACGGGTAGCCTTCCCGCATGTCCGTTTGTGTTTGGGGGCTTCGCGGTGGAGACCGATGATCTGGAAAATCTGACGCCCGAAGAAAGTGAGGCCCTGGATTGGGTAATTTCGCTCCAGGAAGAGGGTGAAAATCAGACAATCCGTCAGAAGTTCAATATCTGGTTACACGCGACAGAAGAGAATGCGCGTGCCTGGGCCAAAATCTCACGGGTTTACGGCGGTATAGGCGAAACGAAGCCAGCATTTGAAGACACATGGCGTCCGGTCTTGAACAAGGCTGCGTCTTCTATGGTCGTTGGGCAGGTCGCGTTCGGGCGAACTGTGCGTCGCAGACGATTGTATGGGGTAACAGCCCTTGCCGCGAGTGTGGCGGTAAGTTGGTTCATTGTTGGTTCTGATGTGCGCCTCTTTTTTCAGGCGGATCAGGTGACGGGTATAGGCCAGTTACGAACTGTGTCTCTGCCCGATGGAAGCACTGTGACTCTTGCTCCCCGTTCCGCGATCGCATTCACATCCGATGCGCATTCACACACTGTTCGGCTGTTGGAAGGGGAAGCGTGGTTTGATGTAAGACATTCAGCAGAGCAACCCTTCCACGTCGTCGCGCATGATCTGGACGTCATGGATGTCGGTACGAAATTCGACGTGCAGGAAGCAGAACGGGAAACAGAGGTTTCTGTAGAAAGCGGTGCGGTCAGGGTAACGTCTGTTAACCCACCAGCGATATCCGAGGATCTTGTCGCCGGACAAACTGCTGCGATCTCTGCTGATCATCTTGTGAGACGGGGTAATGCCGACCCGACTATAATCGCGGGATGGCGTGACGGGGTGCTCACTGTCCAGAACCGGCCAATATCCGATGTCGTGGAGGCGATCCGTCCGTGGCACCGAGGACTACTTATTCTTCGGGGGGGGAGGCTCGGCACCCGCCGCGTAACGGGTGTCTACGATCTGCGGCATCCACAGGCAGCAATCAAGGCTTTGGCCGATGCCTATGGAATTAAAATTACCAGAATATCGCCATGGCTCGTGATTCTTTCTGAAAGCTAACTCCTTGTTTTAAGGGCACCATATAAATCAGCCTATATTTTATTTTTCAGAAATTTCAAAAAAGACCTTCTCAACAGTCAGTAGAAACATAGGGCATGCAGTTGCGTCGCGTTCGCATAAAATACGCAACGCAGCAAGCGCCATCGGGCTGTAGCATAGAGAAGGTCATCAGGTGATGGGTGCAAAATCCGGCGACGCACGGATGCGGAAATATATTGGAAATTCCAAGGTCTTTTTGCTGACATCGGCTTTGGGCGGAATTGCAGTTTCGCCACTGCACGCGCAGACGACGGCAAAAGAGTTTCACATATCTGCGCAATCTTTGCCCGCCGCACTGACACAGTTTGGTCGTCAGGCTGGTTTGCAGGTGAGTATTCCAGCGTCATTGGTCGAAGGTAAGACGTCCCATGCGGTCAATGGAACAATGTCGCCTTCGCAGTCTCTGGCACAAATTCTGAGTGGCACAGGACTAACTTATCGCGTCAATGGTAACGTCGTTACCTTGGTAACTGCTTCAGCCAACATCACGCTTGGCCCTGTTCGCGTAGGGGGGACAGTCACACATCAAGACCCCACTGGGCCCGGTGTTGGATACGTCGCAACCGATACAATGTCAGGCACCAAGACAGACACGCCACTTACCGAAATACCGAATTCTATTTATGTAGTTACAAAACAATTTATGCAGGATCAGCAGCCACAAAGTGTTCAGCAAGCATTGCGTTATACTCCAGGTGTTTATGCAGAGCCCAATGGGACGTCAGGAAATGGCGCTGCATATGGAGGGGGGAACGGTATGACGCAGCGCGGCTTTAGAAGGTGTTATGCACCTTGAGCGAGTATAGCGGCGTTTCTGAGCATGAAGCATGCGAAAGCGACGACATGGAGACTTGCGAGTGTTGAGGCATAGCGCTCGTAATCCTTGACGAGCCTACGGCATCGCGTGGCCCATGCGAAAGATCTTTCGACGACCCAGCGACGAGGTAGCAGAACAAAACCGCGCTTGGCCTCGGGCAATTTGACGACCTCAAGGGCGATACCGTGAGCCCGCGCTGCCTCTGCCGGCCTCTCACCCGTATATCCCTGATCGACATAGGCCAGTTCGACGCTTTCGTCCGTCACTTCCTGAATGGCGGCAGCGAGGCGTCCGACCTCGGCGCGATCGTCCCGATTGGCTGGCGTGACGTGCAGGGCCAGCAGATGGCCAAACGTGTCCACGGCCATATGCAGTTTCGAGCCCTTTTTGCGTTTGGCCCCATCATATCCGGCGCGTGCCCCGCTCTCCGGCGTCGAACGCAAGGTTCGGCTGTCAAGAATAGCCGCCGTGGGTTCCGCCTTGCGGCCTGAGGCCATGCGCAGCACAGCACGCAGGTCAGACGCCAGCGCTTCGAAGCAGCCTGCCTCCATCCAGCGACGGGATTGCTGATAGACCGCCGACCAGGGCGGCAGATCGTTCGGCATGGCGCGCCAGGCGATCCCGTAGCGGATCACGTAGCGCAACCCGTTGAACAGTTCGCGCAGATCATGCCGCCGCTGTTCCGCGTCCTCTCGCATCAGAACCAGATACGGAACAACCAACGACCATTCTTCGTCTGACACGTCAGAGGGATACGGCTTGCGAGCTTGCTTCATTCAGCATTACTGAAACAATCACGCGCGAAAGTACATAACACCCTCTAGTTCGAAACAGTTTGTTGATGGCTTAATGACGAATTCTTCTAGTGCAGGAGAGACAACATTTCTCGAACGAGTTGAGGCGGTAAACGGACCTGCATCAGTCATGTATGGACAGGTTGCTCCTGGCGGTATGATTGCAATGGATTTCAAAAAACCTACAGCTACCCCTCTTCGTCAGGTTTCTTTGGGGTTTGGAAATTGGGGAAGATACGAGGCAACATTTGACGTGAGCGACAAAATTAACCAGTCTGGAAATGTAAAGTACAGAATATCTGGAATAGGTGTTACGCAAGGTACTCAAACTGATTATGTCAATTACCATAGAGTCGGAGTTTTACCATCTATTTCGTGGGAAATAGATGGTAAAACCTCCTTAACCCTTCTTGGAATGTATATGTATACACCCGGAGAGGGCACTGCGAATGGGTATCCACTGACTGGCACATTAATTTCGAATGGATATCCTAGAATAGCGCGGCATACATTTATTGGCATACCCTCTCTCAATAATAAGGGCGAGAAAGATGCGATGTTCGAATACCAATTTAAGCATAATTTTAATAAATATATAAATTTCAGTCAGACATTTAGGTATGAGAAAAGTGAATACAATTTAGATAACACTTGGACATACTCTCCACAGTCAGGAGAAGCTTTTGCTGGTCCGTGGCAGATGAGGACAAAAAATATTACTACAGGACTAGATACGCGTATTTTTGGGAATTTTAATATAAAAAATGTAAATAACACATGGGTTGTAGGGAGTGATTTTCGTGATTTTAATATGCCAGAATATTACTCTTACAATAGTCAACCGAATAACGTCATAGACGTTTACAACCCATTTTCTAGTTATAGAAATTTATCTTATTGCTTTAATATACATGATAAATCATGTTCTATTTATAGTTCAAACGCCAAATACAACTGGTTTCAAGAAGGTGTCTATTTTCAAGATCAAATCAAATGGCATCGGCTTTCTGTTCTTTTGGGGGGACGCCAAGACTGGGTTAACTTCCATACACATCAAACGAACTATACAAATGAAACATCAGATGGTTCAATTTCCACCACAAAATCCACAACAAAACCAGAGCCGCAGAGCGCATTCACATGGAGAGTAGGAATAATTTATAATTTTGATTCTGGCCTTTCTCCATATTTTAGTTACTCGACTTCTTTTATTCCGCAAACTAATGCCACCAATTATTTGGGACAAACATTCGCGCCGTTAACGGGAAAGCAAATGGAGGCCGGTCTTAAATACAAAGTTCCTGGAAAAAATATTCTGATAACCGCGTCAGCATTCCGCATAGATGAGGATCATTATCTGATTAATGATCTCGTTCATTCTGGTTACAGTACTGATGGTGGTCGCGTCCGTTCTCAGGGATTTGAAGTATCAGCTAATGCCAATATTACAAGAGACTTGAAAATGGTGGCGTCTTATAGTTATACAGATATTCGTTTTGCAAAAACAAATCAAACTGCGCATAGGTTTGATCCTTATACTAACTCTGGGTACGGGAATGCGATCTCTGAGTCCGGCATGTCAGTACCATATGTCCCTCGCAATATGTTTTCAATTTTCGCTGATTATACACTACCAAAGAATATCGCTAAGGGATTTGGTCTCAACTGGGGTATGCGGTACGTAGGCTCTACATACATTGATAATGTTGAGTCATTCAAAACACCTTCATACATATTATTTGATTTGGGAGCTCATTATGATTTTGGGTATATCTCTCATGCTTTGAAGGGTCTTAAAGCACAAATTTCTATTTCTAATCTAACGAATAAGTACTACGTAACATCGTGTTCAACTGGGGAGTGTTACCTTGGGCAAGGTCGTCGTGTGTATGGAAATTTGACGTATAATTGGTGAAATTTCATCAATTTAAACTATGACGAATTTTCCCCATTAGATTCAGCATTTTGCCCCTCGTCTCCATGTCAAACTCGTGGGACAGTCTTGCTGCAAGCGGCGCGGACTGTCCCCGGCAAGATGCGTGGAGCGTCCCTGCAATTTTCATAAGGTCATGCCGCAAGGCGTGAGAACTCAATGTAACCAGAAACTTGGGGCTGCCTGACTGGCGCGGCGTGTTTTGCTGCGCCCGGTCGGTGGCTCCCCAGCCGAGAGGACCGTCTCCCATGCCATCCGACATCTGGCATTCCGAGGCCGATCTGGCCATCCTCAGAACCCTCCCGGCCTCCGCCCTTGCCGGGGCCTTCATGCGGCGCTGGTCCCGCTATGTCAGCGATTATCGCGACAGTCTGCTGCGGGCTGGAGCCAGCGCCAATCCCTCGCTCCTGTGGGCGGCGTTCCGGGACCGATGGAGGTTGCAGTTTTGTCCATAATCCGGACGTCCCCATCACCCGAAAACCTGTGATCTGGCGCAGGGAAGACACAACACGGATTATCAGCCTGACAGATGCGCCACGCGGTTTTACCGATCTTCGCTCGTTGGATTTTGAGGCGATGGGCCGTGTCCTGTTCGACAGTGAGGATGACGTCGGGCGTTCTGTGACAGTGACCGGTACCTTCGGGACATTTTCCTTCCTGCTGGATGATCCTGCTGCACAAAAGCGGCCCGCCGTGGTCATCCCGATGGACCCCCATTATCGAAACCGCTGGTATGAGGCTGGCCGCTTCGTCTCCCATCATCTTGGTTTCAGGCTGCCGTCGCGTGTGCCGCCAGTCATCACGCCCTTCCGATCCTTGCATCTGATCCGCTGCCTGCATGCCTATGACCTGCATCGGGCGGGTGCCGATGAACGCCACATTGCTGCCGTCCTCATCAATCCTCGCGCCCTGACCATGTCCTGGAACGAATGGCGCGACCATACATGGCGCAGGACTGCCAAGGACTGGCGCGACGAAGGCATCGCTCTGGTTGAGGGTGGCTATCTCAAACTGCTGCTTGAGGGGTGATGTCGCCCACGGGGACGAGCGCTATGCTTTAGGTGGGGCGTCGTCGGGCCTGTCAGCAGGGCGCTGACGCATGGCAGGGATATCGAGCGGGATGTCATCCCGGAAGACCGTCCCTGAGACAGTCGCCGCCCCAGCGTGTCCAGAAACCGGGCGAAACGTTCCTGCCCCAGCGCATTGGCGGCGGCCTGCGCCTCTGCGGGCAGGGGCGGCATCTGTCCCAGCCAGAAGCGGATGAACAGGGCATGCGTTTCCAGCGCGATCATCAGATCACGCTCCTGGCGCTGCATCTGGCGTGTCAGCCGGTCCAGCCGCCGTGTGAGCGCGGCTTCGGTTTTCTCGGCGCTGTCGGGTGACAGGAGTGAGGCGACCGCCGCTTCCACCACGGCAGAGCGCGTCACCTTCCGGCGCGCGGCAAGATCGCCGATCTGCGAGATCATGGCGACGGGCAGGGAGACGTTCAGACGGTCGCGCATGGAAACCCTCCATGAAAAGCCATGATGTGACCGAAAGATTTTTTCCGGAACAAGACTGAAACTGCGTCGAGTGTACCGAGGCGGATGACAGCGTAAAAGGAACGGACAGTATGGCGCTGCAATTCGGCGTCAAGCCGGGTCCAGCGCTCCGCCGTCACGTCCTGACGGAGAGCCATTTCGATTTCATGCTCGGCGCGCGGGCCAAGCTCCAGCGACACCAGATCCTCCGCCCGTGAACGCAGCCCGTGGCTGATATAGTCGCGGGCGATCACCAGATCGGCCCCGGCCTGATCCACACCGCGCACGATGAGATGCACATGCGGATTGTCGGTGTTCCAGTGCGACACGGCGGCCCAGTCCAGTCGCGTGCCGAGATCGGCTTCCATCTGCTGCACGAGGTCGCGGGTAAAACCGTCGAGGTCCGCCATATCCAGTGCATCCTCGGGCGAGATGATGAAGCGGAAATGATGCCGGTCGTCTTTGCAGCGTGCCGCGAAATTCCCGGCCTCCACCTCCTGACCATCCGGCCCGAACAGATGCGCCTTTTCACCATCACGGGTGACGCCATCCCGACGCAGATAGGCGAGGTGATCGGCCAGCGATCCGGGACGCGCGCCGCGCCCGGCCTGTCGCACCACGCGGGCCTTGACGGTGACGCGGCGATGGGCGTCGAACAGGCGACTTCTGCCAAACCGGGAATGGCCCTGCCCGAAGGTCGAGGGGCCGGAGCGCGGACTGCTGCCTTTTCCCTTTCCGGGGCTGCCGCTACTGCCTCCGCCCGCGCGGCGGGAGGCATGGAGCACCTGCGCCAGAAAGGTGCGGGGACGGGCCGCGTGTCCCGTGCTCCGGATATGGCCTGGACGGACCCGGAAATCCTCGTCGCGGGCCATCAGAACCCCACTGTGCAGGAAAACCCCGCAGGAAAGCGGGGCAAAACTTGAAACCCTGCACACGACCGACCCGCCCTGCACAGAGGAAGACAAGGCGCGACCGCGCCTCGTCGCCCGACGTGGCAGGCTGTTTTATCTTGCCTTCCCTTTCCTTCATGTTTCCCGATCCGCACACCCCCCGACGCACACCCGAACCGCTCCCGATGGGATGACAGGCTTCCCCGCTCATGCCGAAAATCCCCCGTCACGGTGGCCACCATCGGCACCTTCAGGAAGACCGGCAACGAATATGTCGGCGAAATCGTCACCCTCTCGGTTCAGGTCCGGAATGTCCGTATCGTTCCCGACGCCGGACGCCAGAGCGAGAACGCCCCCAGCCACAGGGTGTTCGTCAACAGGGCCGAGATCGGGGCGGCCTGGTCCAAGCAGTCCAACGAGGGACGCAGCTATCTGGGCGTCAAGCTGGACGATCCGAGCTTCAACGCCCCGATTTTCGCCAATCTCTTCAACGACGAGGACGGCGAGACCTACAGCCTGATCTGGTCCCGCCCCAACGGCCGGCGCAACGGCGACTGAGGCGCCGGCGATCCCCGCCCGGCCGGTCCGGGCGGGGCCTTCGCATCGCCGGAAGGGAAGCGTCGTGGGTAACCGCGACTTTATCCGCGAGCGAGCAGCCCTTCAGCGCGCCGCGCGCCGGGCCGCGCTGTCCACGTCAGACGCCGAAGCCTTCGCCCGGCGCTGGGGGTTGCGATTTCGAGAGTGTCCGCACGGCCCTCGATCCACGCACCGCCCGCTGGACTGTTGCGGTATCGCCGGCCGTGATTGCGGTTGTCCCCCTGCCGACCGCACTGGCTGACGCAGCGTCTCGGCCGCTCTCCCTCGCTCGGACAGGGCTGGCACCCGACATAGCGGAAGAAGTGCTGGTCGAGCAGGGGGAGACGATTCTGCGGCTGTATGTCCTGCCGCCTGACGGGGCTCCGCTCGGCGTGCTGTTGCCGCTCGACGCGCTATTCGAGGTGCGTGTCCAGGCCGCTTTGCGGCTCTGGCGCGCCCTCAATGGCCGTTCACCTGGCCGAGATCCGGCCCGCCTGTCATCCGATCGTATCAGCAGGCTGATCCTGGCGCTCCGTACGCTCGACGGTCTGGACGACGGTGTTTCGCAGCGCGAAATTGCCGGTGTTCTGTTCGGCCGGAAGGTCTCCGCGACGGACTGGCTCTCGCACGATCTGCATTTCCGCATGAAACGGCTGGTGTGTTTAGCGCGGGGGCTGACAGAAGGAGGATACCGGCGCCTGCTTCTGCATCCGTTCCGGGGACGATAGCGAGATGGGGCTATTGCCGTGGTGGTGGGTCTTCCGGGGTCGCCCTGGCAACAATGGTCAGCGTCCCATCGGGCAACGGACGCTGCAAGCGCAGGGCATCGTCGATCGGTGCTGTCATCCAGCGGTCGATCTCCTCTCCGGTAGTCAGGATCACTGGCATGGCCTTGGGATGAATGGCTCCGACTTCGTGATTCGCCTGGGTCGTGAGAAAGCCGAACAAATCATCTGTTGTCTCTCCGTCCTTCGCCTTGCGCACGGACGTCCACCGGCACCAGATGCCGGCAAAGAAAGCCAGCGGACGGGTCTCGCCAAACGCGAACCAGGCTGGCGGCCGGGAACCGTCCGGCCGCGGTTCGGGCTCGGCGAAGCTGGTAAAGGGCACGACGCAGCGATGCGCGACATCGAGCCACGGCCGCCAATGCGGTGACTGCGGATTGCGGATGTTGGTCACGCCCCGACCCGCATGATCGCCCTGCGCCATCGCTTTGCCGTGGCCGGCGGCACCCTCTCGCTCGCCGTGCTGTCGGCCCCGGCCTACGCGGCGGGCTCAAGCATGCCGTGGGAGGAGCCGCTCAACCAGATCCTGGAAAGTGTGCAGGGGCCGGTGGCCAAGATCATCTCGGTGATCATCATTACCGTGACCGGCCTGACCCTGGCCTTTGGCGAGACCTCGGGCGGTTTCCGCCGCCTGATCCAGATCGTCTTCGGCCTGTCGATCGCCTTTGCCGCCTCCAGCTTCCTCCTGTCCTTCTTCTCCTTCTCGGGCGGGGCGCTGATCTGATGGAACAGGACGCCATTCCCGGCTTCACCGCCCCGGTGCATCGCGCCCTGATCGAGCCAATCCTGCTCGGCGGGGCGCCGCGCACGGTGGCGATCGTCAACGGCACGCTGTCGGCGGCGATCGGCCTCGGCCTGCGGCTGTGGATCGCCGGCGGGATCTTCTGGCTGGCCGGCCATCTCGCTGCCGTCTGGGCCGCCAAGCGCGATCCCGCCTTCGTTGACGTGGTGCGCCGGCACCTGCGCTATCCCACCCATCTGGTCGGGTGAGCGCGCCATGCTGAACCTCGCCGAATATCGCCATCGCCGCGATCGCCTCGCCGATTTCCTGCCCTGGGCGGCGCTGGTCGCCAGAGGCGTGGTGCTGAACAAGGACGGCGCCTTCCAGCGCACCGCCCGCTTTCGCGGCCCGGATCTGGAGTCCTCGACCGCCGCCGAACTGGTCGCCATCACGTCCCGCCTGAACAACGCCCTGCGCCGACTGGGGTCCGGTTGGACTATTTTTGTCGAAGCGCAGCGCCAGCAAGCACGGGGCTATCCCGCTAGCCCGTTCTGCGCACGCTCACCGTCACCGGCTTTCCCACCCAGACCTGGCCGGGGCTGCTGGACGAACTGAACCGGCTGGCCTTTCCCTATCGCTGGTCGACACGGGCGATCTGCCTCGACCGCGTCGACGCGACGAAAGTGCTGGGCCGGATCCGGCGGCAATGGTTCGCCAAGCGCAAATCGATCATGGCCATCCTCAAGGAGGTGATGACCAACGAGGCATCGGTGCTGCTGGATTCAGACGCCGCCAACAAGGCCGCCGACGCCGATGCGGCTTTGCAGGAACTCGGCACCGACCAGGTCGGACAGGCCTACGTCACCGCCACCGTCACGGTGTGGGACGAGGATCCTGTGATCGCCGCGGACCGGTTGCGACTGGTGGAGAAGACCATCCAGGGCCGCGACTTCACCTGCATGCGCGAGAGCGTCAATGCCCTCGAAGCGTGGTTCGCCACCATGATCCGCACTGTCTGGCGGAACATCTCGGTCTGTGCCCGCACCGTGTTCTGGCGCGCGAGCAGAACGAGCCGCCGGGCGTTGATCGGCTGGAGGATGGTCTCCCGGCCCGCCTGATACCCGGCCTGGCACAAGGTCAGCGCATCATCGGCCGAGGTCAGGGCCTGAAGCTGGTTGTCCAGTTCTGTCGAGGCGTTCTTCAGGCCGTTCAGACCATCGGCGACTTCACGGAAGCCGTTGATGACCACAGACTGGTAGTGATCGAAAGCGATCCGGTAATCCAGACATTCGCGCGTCGAACTTGGAACTACAGCTTACGACGTAAGCAGCCGTCAACTCTTTATGAGCGGCAGATCGTCTTCTAAGCCGAACTGCAACGTAAATTTCGGAAGTCATAAAATTCTGTTGCTCTTCACTGAAACGCGCAACATAGAGCTTGTTCTTTTATCAGCGCTGGGGAACGAGATAATGCGCTCTGCAATATACTACCCAAGCACGCAGGTCCGCAGTCGCAAGATCATGCACAGCTCTCTGTTGCTTTGGGATCAACTGCATACCATCGTGCCCATGCCGACTTATGCAACAGATTATCGTGGCGATTCGGACATGGCTGAGGCCTGGGAACTTATTGGACGGAAGATAACCCCCACGCCTCAGCAGTAGCAACGGGCGCACACGGCCATCGTGACGACCCTTGAAGCAGGAAATTTGCAACCCAATCTATACGAGATCGCTCAGGTGGAACGGGCCAAGGAATACTATGAGGTTTGGCCGCAGAAGTTCACCATGAAGACGTTCGAGTTCCTTCGCAGGCATAGGCTTACTGACCTGCCGCTTCCGAATGGCGATTATCCGTTCACCCAAGAAGGCGGTCTGCTGGTAATGGCCAAGCTGGCCGATGCCTGTGCTGGCACTACACTGGCCCGTGTCACTGATCGTCTGATGGCCTATGGAATGATTGGCACCGGAAGCCAGCGTGCAGGCAACGTTTCGGACGTGGTCCCCGTTACCCTCGACCTGATCGATGCCACATCCATTCCGCTCGACTCTCTGATCGCATTCCGGAGACGCGAAGCGACCGAGCGGCACGGGCGTGATTACACCCGACTACGTCATGCCTATGCCGACATGGTGCAGGAACAGATCAAGGCGCTCGGCGCAGCGCTTGATCAAAACGAGCGAGATCGACTGACTGAGGAATTCCGCTATCGAATGGAAACAGATCTCTCCGACCTGCGGCGCGAGTTGACGGGAAACCTCGGTCAACTCGTCGTCACGCCGGTCGTCGTCGCCGCAGTCGCGACCGGAGGCGCGCTTCTTTCAGGTGTCACAGACGATCTTCAGACCGCTGCTACTATTGGGCTGACGGCCGCAGTAGGAACAAAGGCCGAGGAGATCGCGAAGACGGTCGCTGGGTTCGTCAAAGACCGTATGGGCTTTGATGAAAAGCAGCGCACTGTCCTAGCGAAGCATCCCATGGCCTACATGTGGGAACTGTCGCGAGCGCACTGACTCGCGGGACCGCATCGTTTCGAAATCGATCGGTCAAGACGACCCAGCCGTTGGCCATCGGTACATGATATTGACAATTGCATGCCGGACGGCCGACGCATGCTAGGATTGGAGGGGTGACGAGTGATTGAGGGCGCACGTAGGATACCAACTCAGCACATTTCTATCCGCGTTCCATGGCAGGACACAGGTTGGAATGGTCGCGTCTGCCAGAATCCCCGCGGCAACACGCACTGCATAGCGCTTCCTAGGATCGGTGACACGAAAGACGACGATTGGGAGTCTTCCGTTGCGGGAGAGCCCTTCGACATCGAGGGCGGCCGATTGCCCGCGTGCGCTGCAGAACGGGGCGCCTTCATGTCCGACTTCTCTTATATCCGGCGTTTCGAGCATCCCTACGCGTCCAACGGCACGCACGCTCATTTTCGACGGACCACCTACACTCACTCGCCTTTCTCGGCTGCTGCTGTGCCGTTCGGGTGGATGATGAGGGGCAACGAAGACCTGCCGGATCAGGCCGCTAGACTTTCGCTCGGCTATCGCAGCGAACTCGAGCCGGATGTTGGGTTCGACAGTATCTGGGTCCAGGATCGGCGTAACCAGCTTGTGATGTTGGACACTTTCTTCGGTGCGATAGAGCCCGAAACCTCCCCATACAGCATCGCGTCAATCTCGCCCCGGTTCGGGCCGGGTGTCAGCACGACCTTCTCGATCAGCGCCCGCAGCGCCTCCGTGCCCTCGAACTGCTGGTGAAGCAGAAGAAACTGGCGAAGACCGCCCCGGTGCCCTGCGTCGTACGCGAGGCCGGGTCGGCCATTCTTGCCGAGGATGACTCTCTGGCCGAGAACGTCCAGCGGCTGGCCCTGCATCCGCTGGACCAGTTCCGGGCCTTTCGTGACATGCTGGAGAAGGGCATGTCCGAGGAGGAAATCGCCGCAGCGTTCTTCGTTGCACCGACCGTGGTTAAACAGCGTTTGCGGCTGATGACCGTGTCCGACAAGCTGCTGGATATTTATGAGCAGGACGGTATGAAGCTGGAACAGCTGATGGCCTTTTCCATCAGCGATGACCATGCCCGCCAGGAGCAGGTCTGGGAGATCGTGTCCCAGAGCCATAACCGTGAATCCTACGTCGTCCGCCGCATGCTGACAGAAAAGACCGTGCGGGTCTCGGATCGTCGCGTGCGCTTCGTCGGACTGGATACCTATCTTGCGGTCGGTGGTCCTATCATGCGCGACCTGTTCGAAGCGGATGGGCGAGATCGAACAGGCCATCCTTGCCCTGGAAGAACGGCCTCTGGCGTTCGATCCTGCCGACATGGCGCGGGCAGCCGCTCTTCCAGCAACCCCATTGACCGGCTGAGAGCGGACTGTTTGCCGCCCAGCATGCGTGCGGTCCCATGAATGCTGCCTTCTGACGCAATCACACGGACAGCCAGCAGTTCCCGTAGATCGAGTGGCGGTCGACGCATGCCAGCCTCCAGTAGCGGATCTGAATGTCCTGCTAAGAAAGAAGACGTCTGCGTGACGTGGATTCAGTAACAAAAAAATCATGTGATATTGCGAACGATTATCATTTGTGCTAGGCAAAGCAGACGTACAATATTTCTCAGGTAATTTCGGTCGTGAGCAAGGGGCGGATCAGCGGGCTGTTTTCGCGTCATCGGCGCGAACTCACCGACTATGTCGGTAAGCGGTTGCGCGACCGTGATCTCGCGGCTGATTTCGTGCAGGAGACATTCCTGCGGTTTGTCGAGCACGGCGATGCTCTCCCCGCAGGAGCCTGTCGTGCCTTTCTCTTCAGCACCGCCCATAACCTGACCGTAGACCACATCCGTGCGACGCAGCGCCGTCGCACGACCGCCGTCACGCACGAGGAAATCGCCGATATTGCTGACGATCAGGCCTGGCCTGATCAGGCGGCGGCGGCCCGGCAACGGATACGGCAGCTTGCCGCGCATCTGGAGGAACTACCGCCAATGACCCGGCGGATTTTCGTTCTTAACCGTGTGACCGGTCTGAGTTATCAGCAGACAGCAACCAAACTCGATATCTCGGAAAGTTCGGTCCAGAAGCATCTGGCCGCAGCGCTCCAGCATCTCCTGCGTCGTCTGCCGCGCTGACGTCATGCAGATTTTTTTACGGTCCTGAGTATGTCAGGACGTCTTATTCGGTATGACCCCGTTTTGTCTTCAGGGCAGTACCCATGACTGAATCCGTCGACGACCGGCAGGACCGGATTGACGGAGAGGCCGCTGCCTGGGTGATCCGGCAGGGCGGAGCGCCTCTGACGATCGAGGAACAATGTGCCTTCGCTGCATGGCGTGCCGTTTCCTCAGACCATGAGGAGGCTTTTCGCCGCGCGTCGTCCCTATGGTCTGATCTTGATGTCGGTACCAGACAGAAACAGGTGACACGTCGTCGTCAGATCGGAACAGGTGTGGCGTTGGGCGTGGCCTGCATTGCTGTCCTGGCCATGCAGGGCGATGGCGGTTGGCTGAATCTTGATCGCTGGCGTGCCGACTATACGACCGCGACCGGCGAAATACGCACAGTTTCCCTGCCGGACGGGAGCACCGCGCAACTCGACAGTCATACCGCGCTTGCGATCCATTATGGGACAGCCGAGCGACGGATCGTGCTGATCGATGGCGATGCCTGGTTCAAGGTGGCGCCATTGGGTGCCACGGAGCATCGGCCTTTTGTCGTCGAAGCGAGCCATGGCACGTCGACCGCTCTCGGCACCCAGTATATGGTCGAGCGTGATTCTGCCGGGGTGCGCACGACTGTGACGGAGCATCGTGTCAGGGTCGTAACGCGAACCCCAGATGGCCTGACACATTCGGTCGTCGTCGCGGAGGGGCAGAGCGTCCGATACAGCCGTGATGGCGCACTGGATACGCCGCAGGCCGCTCCGGTGGACGCCATGACAGCCTGGCGCAGTGGACAGCTTGTATTCGACAATGAGCCGCTCTCGGAGGTGATCGCACGTCTGAACCGCTATCAGCGGGGGCGCATCATGCTGATGGGCGCACGTCTCAGAGATCGCCGGGTGAGTGGGGTCTTCTCCTGTTCCGATATTGACGGTGCGGTGTCCTCGATCACCCGGCAGTTCGCCCTGCGATCGGTATCGGTCGCCGGTCTTGCGACGATCATTTATTGAGGGTCGGTTATCCTTACTGCTCACCCGTGCGAAAATACGCCCTCTAATACATTGATACAGAAACAAAAATAAAAAAATCTGCATCCGTCACGCAGAATTCCTTACTGAGTCCTGAAACCTCAGGCGTCTTACTCATTGACGCAAATGCAAAGCATTCTCGTTTTGGGGGTGCCGTGGCGATGGATGAAATGAGGCGATGATGGAACGTGGGGATGCACCGCGCAGGACAAAAAATCGGAACCGATGTGGCGTATTGATTCGTCAGTTAATGGCGGGGAGCGCCTTGACCTGGTGCGCCGTTGAGCTTTGTCCATCTCCTGCAATGGCGCAGGGGGCGGTCGCTCCGGCGTCAGTGCTGACCCTCTCGGTGAATATCCCGGCCGGCGAACTCAACCACGCTCTTCTGACTCTCAGTCAGACCGCTCATCTCCAGATTTTTTATGATATGGATAAAGTGAAAGGGCTACATGCCAACGCCGTTTCGGGAACGATGACGGCGGACCAGGCCCTATCTCGTATGTTGTCTGGTAGTGGCTATAGTTTTTCGAGAGCTGGCAATAAAATCTCGCTTGTTCCGGCTTCCGCCAATATCACACTTGGCCCGGTGCGTGTAGGCGGGACTGTCACACATCAGGACCCCACTGGCCCGGGCGTCGGTTACGTTGCGGAAAACACGATGTCTGCAACTAAAACGAACACATCTATTATGGAGATACCGAACTCCATTCACGTCGTTACCAAACAGTTGATAATCGATCAACAACCGCAAACAATTGCACAAGCGCTCCGTTATGTGCCCGGCATTTACGCAGAAAGTTATGGCACGCACGACACGGGCGCGGCTCAAGATGGTCAAGGTTCAATTAAGCAACGTGGTTTTAGCACTGAACAGTTTGTCGACGGACTGATGGGAACATCTGGAGCATCTGGGGAAACCGCCTTTGTAGAGAGAATTGAAGCTGTTAATGGGCCGGCATCAGTTATGTACGGGCAAACAACTCCTGGGGGTATGATTGGCATAACCCTAAAAAAACCCACAAAAACTCCACTTCGTGAAATTTCCGTCGGTTTCGGTAATTGGGGACGTTATGAAGGAACTTTTGATTATAGTGATAAAGTAAATAAATCTGGCACTGTCCGATTCCGAGTGGCTGGAATAGGTGTAACGCAAGGAACCCAGACCGATCATGTCCAGTATCAACGCGTAGGAATTCTGCCTTCCTTGACTTGGGATATTGATAAAGACACGTCGTGGACTCTACTTGGAATGTACAAATACACCCCTAACAATGGTGTTGATATTGCACGCCCGATTTTGGGTACGTTGATTACAAATTCAGAGATTCCACGAATTGCACGTAGTACGTTCCTTGGTTTGCCTAATTTTAACTCCTACAATAACACTGACGCTATGTTAGAATCACAATTTCATCATAAATTTAATAGATTTATCAACTTTGATCAGACATTTCGTTGGGATCATTCAACGCAAAATACAGAATACTCATATTTTGGTTCTGCTATAGATACTGAATCAATACATATACGACCCGAACTGTCAAAGCAGGTTGCTAACACTATTCAGTTTGATACTCGTTTTAGTGGGAAATTTAAAATTGGCAGTATCCAAAATACATGGGTAGTGGGAAGCGACTTTAGAGATTATAATTATAATACAGATTCTGTATTTGATCAACAGAGCGATGTTCCGATCGCCGTCAATGCTTATAATCCACAGCCCGATTATACGCCCTGTTTTGATATTCGCTCAGGACGGTGTGCTGGGAGAGATACTGTTACACCGTATGGTTTTTTTCAGGAAGGGGTGTATTTTCAGGACCAAATTAAATGGAAAGGATTGTCTGTACTGCTAGGAGGTCGGCAGGATTGGGTAAATTATAACTCTCATTCCACCACTTACACGAGTGACGGTGAAGGTAATGTGAGTTCATCTTCAGAGAAAGATCCTCCTCAACCTCATTCCGCATTCACGTGGAGAGGCGGGTTAATTTATCAGTTTGATTTTGGCCTTGCGCCATATTTCAGTTATTCCACTTCTTTCGTTCCACAAATTTCAACGAATTATCTCGGTCAGCCATTTGCACCTTTAGCCGGCAAGCAACTAGAGGGTGTTATGTACTTTCGCGCGTGATTGTTTCAGTAATGCTGAATGAAGCAAGCTCGCAAGCCGTATCCCTCTGACGTGTCAGACGAAGAATGGTCGTTGGTTGTTCCGTATCTGGTTCTGATGCGAGAGGACGCGGAACAGCGGCGGCATGATCTGCGCGAACTGTTCAACGGGTTGCGCTACGTGATCCGCTACGGGATCGCCTGGCGCGCCATGCCGAACGATCTGCCGCCCTGGTCGGCGGTCTATCAGCAATCCCGTCGCTGGATGGAGGCAGGCTGCTTCGAAGCGCTGGCGTCTGACCTGCGTGCTGTGCTGCGCATGGCCTCAGGCCGCAAGGCGGAACCCACGGCGGCTATTCTTGACAGCCGAACCTTGCGTTCGACGCCGGAGAGCGGGGCACGCGCCGGATATGATGGGGCCAAACGCAAAAAGGGCTCGAAACTGCATATGGCCGTGGACACGTTTGGCCATCTGCTGGCCCTGCACGTCACGCCAGCCAATCGGGACGATCGCGCCGAGGTCGGACGCCTCGCTGCCGCCATTCAGGAAGTGACGGACGAAAGCGTCGAACTGGCCTATGTCGATCAGGGATATACGGGTGAGAGGCCGGCAGAGGCAGCGCGGGCTCACGGTATCGCCCTTGAGGTCGTCAAATTGCCCGAGGCCAAGCGCGGTTTTGTTCTGCTACCTCGTCGCTGGGTCGTCGAAAGATCTTTCGCATGGGCCACGCGATGCCGTAGGCTCGTCAAGGATTACGAGCGCTATGCCTCAACACTCGCAAGTCTCCATGTCGTCGCTTTCGCATGCTTCATGCTCAGAAACGCCGCTATACTCGCTCAAGGTGCATAACACCTTCTAGAGGCTGGCCTTAAATATAAGGTCCCAGGAAAAGATATTCTTCTCACCGCAGCCGCTTATCATATCGATGAGGATCATTATCTCATTACTGATCTCATCCATGGCGGCCAGCAAGATGCAGGGCGTGTTCGTTCTCAAGGCTTTGAAGTGTCGGCTAATGCCAATGTGACCAAAGATTTGCGTCTTGTTGCATCCTATAGTTTTAATGATATTCGTTATGCAAACTCCAATCGCACGGAGCAGAAATATGATCCATATACAGACTGGGGATATGGGCCTAACGTCTCAGAAAAAGGGAAGCCTGTAGAGCAAACTCCTCGGAATATGTTTTCAATATTTGCTGATTATAGTATTCCATCGGGTATATTTAAAGGTTTGGGGATTAATTGGGGTATGAGATATGTAGGGTATACATATGGAGATGAAGTTAGTTCTTATAAAGTTCCGTCCTATATATTATTTGATGTTGGCGCTCGTTATAATTTTGAGAAAGTTTTTCCGACACTAAAGGGGTTGACGGCTCAATTATCGATGTCGAACCTAACTAATAAATATTATGAGGCCAGTTGTTATAGCAATGTATGTTATTTAGGTGAGGGACGGAAAGTTTACGGGAATCTAGCGTACAGGTGGTGAAATTTTACCGCCCCGAAATACAACCTCTTTTGCCTATTAAATTCAGTATTTTTCCCCTCGTCTCTATGCCAAAGTCGAGGGGTAGCCTCACTGCAATTTCCATGGGGCAAATCCCTGCAAGTTACGTGGGCTGTCACGGGAAAGCTGTTCTCCTGCCAGTTCAGATGCGCATAAGTGGCATGTCGATTTTTTTGAGTTTTTGTTACTGAAAATTCCTTCCCAGATCGTCTTAGTAAATAAGGGCACGCCTTCTGGCGGAAGAGCAGGACGCTGTGTCCTGCCGTTGCCGACAGAAAGTGGGTTTTCCGGAAAGGAGGGTATGTGGGCGTTTATCGTTTCATCAACTGCGACTCACTCTTACACGCATTTGTGAGCGTGCGGTTTTCATGACTACCCGCACCCTTCGCCGCTGGTTTGTGGTCCATAAATGGACGAGCCTGGTCTGCACACTGTTCCTGCTGATCATCTGCGTGACCGGACTGCCACTGCTGTTCTCCGAGCAGATCTGGGACACGTTCGTCGGCGATGATGACCCACCATATGAGGTTCTCCCGCCCGGCACGCCCAAAGCCAGTCTGGACGTTATCGTGGAGAAGGCGAGGGCACTTTACCCCGGCCAGATCATCACCAATGTTTCACCAGATGATGATGAACCGGCTGTTCTGATCTCGATGGCGCCAAGCTGGCAGGCGCTGAAGGATGACGAGAGTTATCCGGATCGCAATTCCGGCCACTGGATCAAGTTCGATGCCCGCACGGCTAAGGTTCTGGAACAGTCTCATCCAGCGGATGCGCCCAAAGAGCCGCGCACCTGGACCGGCATCATCATGGGGACCTGCAATCAGCTTCATACCAGTCTCTTTGCGGGATTGCCGGGTCGCCTGTTTCTTGGCCTCATGGGCGGCGTCTTTGTCGTATCCCTGATTTCCGGCACGGTGCTGTATGGTCGCTTCATGAAGCGCCTGCCGTTCGGCTCGGTCAGGCGTGACCGGGCCTCACGTCTGACGTGGCTGGACCTGCACAACCTGCTGGGAGCCGCCACGCTGATCTGGGCGACGGTGGTGGGCTTTACCGGGCTGGTCAACGAACTCCAGACGCCGCTGTTCGGCCTGTGGCGCGTGACCGATGTGCGGCAGATCCTCAAGCCTTATGCCAACCTGCCGGTGCCATCGCAGGACCATCTGTCTTCCGTGCAGGCCGCCTTTGACACGGCGGCCAAGGCAACCCCTGGCAACGAGGTGACCGGCCTGTCCTTCCCTGGTGCCTCCTTCGGCAGCCCGGTGCATTATGTGCTGTGGACACGAGGCGCGACACCGTTGCGCGCCCGGCTGTTCACCCCGGTGCTGATCGATGCCCGCACCGGCGAACTGACCGGAGCGTATCCGATGCCGTGGTATCTACGCTTCCTAGAAATCTCCCGCCCCCTGCATTTCGGCGATTACGGCGGAATGCCGCTGCGCATCCTGTGGGCGCTGCTCGATATCATTGTGATCGGGGTGCTGGTCAGCGGTCTGGTGCTGTGGGCGGGCAAACGGAAGATCACCGCCGACGCCCGCCTGCGCGCGCTGGGTTACGATCTGGACGATACGGACGGCGTGGCTGCTTTGGCGGAGCACGCATGATGAACGCCGTCTCTCCCGAAAAACCCATGTCATTTCCTACTGTTTCGGCACCACGTTCTTCCGTCGCCGTCTGGCCATGGCCGATCGGCCTGGGACTACTCACCACCTTCGGCCTGCTGTCCGCCCTGCTGGGCCAGCACGGCGTCTGGCTGGCCCTGTCCTGGGCCGCCCTTTCCATTCCCCTTATCGTTACGGTCATCTGCCTGATCCGGGCGTGGCGTAGACCGTCTTCCAAAGGAGGTCTCTCATGACCGATCTTGCTCCTGTTTCCTTTTCTCCGTGGGAGATGTTTTTCAACGCCGGTCCCGTGGTTCGCTGCGTCATGATCCTGCTGGCCATGGCTTCGCTGCTGACCTGGACCATCTTCATCGCCAAGTCTGTCGAACTGCTGCGCGTGCGGATAAAGCTGACAAAAGCAGAGAAAGCACTGGAAGAGGCCAACACACTGGATCTGGGGGAAGAGTGGACGCGCGGCACGTCCTCCATTGCCCATACGCTGGTCATGGCTGCCGAGACGGAACGCAAACGCTCTCAGGATATCCCTGATGATAGCGAGGGCCTGAAGGAGCGTGTTGTCCTGCATCTTGAACGGCTGGAGGCAGCGGAGGGCCGCAGGCTCATGCGTGGCACGGGCGTGCTGGCCACCATTGGCGCGACCTCCCCCTTCATCGGCCTGTTCGGCACCGTCTGGGGCATCATGACCTCATTCACCGGCATCGCTGCCAGCAAGGCGACCAGCCTCGCCGTGGTCGCTCCCGGCATTGCTGAAGCCCTTCTGGCAACGGCGTTGGGTCTGGTGGCCGCCATCCCGGCCGTGGTGATCTACAACCATCTCGCCCGCCAGACCGCCTCGTGCCGCGCACAGGTGGCGGACCTTACCGCGCTGGTCATGCGTCTTGTCTCGCGTGATCTGGGGCGCATGCAGGCCCTGACCGCCAGCGGACAGGTCGTGCGGCTTGGCGCATCGCGCGACAGCCGCTCGGTGGCCGGGGAGTAAGCAGCATGATCCGCATCCGCCACACCGATGAAAGCCCGCATGAGGCGAGTGAGATCAATGTCACACCGTTCATCGACGTGATGCTGGTCCTGCTGGTGATCTTCATGGTCACCGCCCCGCTGACAACGGTGAATGTGCCGGTGGATCTGCCCTCCTCGTCCGAAAAACCGACGCCGCGCCCGGATGATCCGGTATTCCTGACCGTCAAGGCCGATCATGGTCTGGCGCTGGGCGAGGATGACATCAGCACCGACGCTCTTCCCGGAGCGCTGGAAACCGCGACCAAGGGCAACAAGGACGAGCGCATCTTCCTGCGTGCCGACAAGACGGTCGATTACGGCACGCTGATGGGCGTGATGGATAAATTGCGGTCCGCTGGTTATCTCAAGGTCGCCCTGGTCAATCTGCAGGGGCAGGAAGAAGGCAGCGAGGCTGGTTCGACGCCTGAGCCATCCGGCAACGCTGCTGCGCCAGCATCTGGGAAAACACCGTGAGCAGCACCGCGGATATGGTGCAGGGGCAGGGTGAGGCGGTCGAAAGCTCCTCCATGTCCTTTGCCGACTGGCAGCGCGGGCAGTTGCGGCAGTCCAGGCGTGAGGACACGATAAGGTGGGGCCTGTCGTTCCTCGCCGTGCTCGCCGTCAGTGGTGGGGCGGTCTGGTGGATCATGCGGCTGCCCCCGCCAGTCATGGCCGTGCCTGAACCGCCACCGGCTGCGATCGCAATCGATATGGCCCCGGAACCGGTGTCTACGCCGACCCCGCCTACCGATCTGCCGCCGGGACCGCAGCAGACCCAGTCCATTCCGGATCCGGCACCCGTCGAACCGCCAAAGATCACGGCGCCACCTTCACCCGCGCCCAATCCGCCGATCCCGGTGCCCAAACCTGAGAAGCCAAAGAAACTGGTGAAGAAGCACAAGCCGGCGCCGATGCTGAAAAAGCCGATCCCGGACAAGACGCCACCAGCCGAGGCGACGACAGCGCCGCCTTCTTCGGAAGCGCCTCCAGCACCCGCACAGGCAGCACCTGCACCGGGTGCTTCGTCGTCCAAGGCATCGCATGATCCAGTGACCTGGCAGGGCGCGTTGCTGGCGCAGCTTGAAAAATTCAAGCGCTATCCGTCCGACGCCATGGCCGACCATCAGGAAGGCGTGCCGACCGTGACGTTCTCCATGGACCGCAAAGGGCATGTGCTCTCGGTGACACTGGCAAGCTCTTCCGGACATCCATTGCTGGATCAGGAAGCCATTGCTCTACCCAAACGCGCCCAGCCGCTGCCCATCCCGCCGGATAGTGTCGCGGGGGATCCCATCACCCTGACGGTTCCCGTCGAGTTCTACATCCATGCCGGTGGGAACTGAGATTTCCGCCGTTTCCTTATTTCTGATCGTGACAGGATCAAACCCATGCCCGCCTTCTCCGAACATCGTCGTTCTTCACCGTCCCTGAATGAAATCCGCCCCGGCATGGGCGCCAGCCGTAGCGCCGTGCGCAGTCTGGAAGAACGCAGCGAAGAGGTCGGCATCAAAATGACCGATCTAAGGCGCATCCTGTTTCATGGCATTCTGGAAGCCGGACCACGTGCGACGGCGGTGGAAATCTGGAAAACGCTCGGCCGGATCATGGAGCAGGGACACGTTCCTTCACAGGGGTCGATCCAGCGCAATCTGAATCTGTTTCTGGAGCGGGGCATCCTGCGCCGCGATGTAACGTCCGACCGACAATGGCTCTACAGTGTGGTTCCGGAGCCGAGGGCAGCGCTCGCGATTACCTTTGTGGAAGCCGGGACGGGACGGAAGATCGCGTGTCACGCACCGGAAGTGGCGACCCTGCTGCGCCGGGTAGCCGCCGAGCATGGACTGGCCGTGCAGGGTGCGGCCATCACGGTCACGTCGTCATCCGGGTAAGATTTGAAAGCCCGCTGAAAGAAGGAGAATATTTTTTCGCCTTTCCTTTGAAAAAATACCCGCATCAATCGTCTTATAGAGTGAGCCCTCCCGCAGGGACGGGACATCGTCCTTGAAATTCATCGCCTGGTTTGTCCATCGCCCGGTGGCGACAACGCTGCTGCTGGTCTCCGCCGTGCTGTCGGGGCTGATGGCGCTGCCCCATCTGCCGGTCTCGGACCTGCCTGATGTCGATCTGCCGGTGATCTCGGTCTCCGCGTCGAATGCCGGTGGCTCGCCCGAGGTCATGGCCCGCACGGTGGCAGCACCCTTGGAGCGGCATCTGGGCAATATCGCGGGTGTGACGCAGATGGAGTCCACCTCCACGCGGGGCGAGACCTCCATTTCTCTGGGGTTTGAACTGGGGCGTGATCTCAATGGGGCCGCGCGGGACGTGGAAGCGGCGATCCGCGCTGCCCGGCACGATCTGCCGACCACGCCGGGATCGGACCCGCAATATCACCGGGCCAATCCCAACGCGACACCGGTGCTGATCCTTGCAGTGACGCCGGGGATGCAGCCCATGTCCCATCTCTATGATCTGGTGAACACCACGCTGCGTCCCATGCTGTTGCAGGTGCCGGGGGTAGGGGATGTCATTCTCATGGGTAGTTCAGCCCCTGCCGTGCGGGTGGAGATGAACCCGCTGCTGTTCTTCAAATACGGTATGGGGTTCGAGAACCTGCGCGCGGCACTCGCTTCGGCCAATGCGCATACACCGAAGGGTGTGATCGATATGGCCGGGCAGCGCTATCAGTTGGCCGTGAACGATCAGGCTGACCATGCCGCAGCCTACCGGGATCTGGTGATCGCCTACAAGAACGGACGCCCCATCCGGCTGCGGGATGTCGCGACTGTCACCGACAGCATGCAGGACGTGAACGCCGCCGCCTTCTTTGATGGCAGACCGGCCCTGACCCTGATGGTGCGCGCCCAGCCGGGAGCCAATCTGGTCGGCATCGTCGATGCGGTGAAGGCGCGCCTCCCGCAACTGCGGACACTGATGCCACCTGGCGCGGATATCGCCGTGGCGCGGGATGGTTCGGACGTGATCCGCTCTTCCTTGCACCATACGCTGGTGACACTCCTTGCCGCCTGCATTCTGGCGCTGGCCGTGGTCTGGGTATTCCTGCGCTCATGGACCGCCTCCATCGCGGCGGCGATCATCGTGCCATGCTGCCTGATCGCCAGCCTCGGGCCGATGCATCTGGCGGGGTTCGGGCTGGATAATCTCTCGCTCATGGCGCTGACGGTGGTGACGGGTCTGGTGGTGGATGATGCCATCGTGGTGATCGAGAACATCATCCGCATGCGTGAGCGCGGTCTGTCCGTTGACGAGGCCGCCATTGCCGGGGCGAGTGAGGTGGCGTTTACGCTGCTGTCCATCACCGTCTCGGTGCTGGCGGTGTTCCTGCCGATCGGTTTTGCCCCCGGTCTGACGGGACGGCTCTTCCGGGAGTTTGCCGGGACGGTGGGCATTGCGGTCATCGTCTCGCTGGTTCTGTCCTGTGTCGTCACGCCCTGCCTGACAGCGGTCTTCATGCGGTTTGTGGAGGGCAGAGGGACGAAGACCGCGATGGGTGACATCGCCACCTCTGATTTTCTGGCACAGGAGAAACAGAATGGCAGCCTGTATCGCCGCATTCTGGAAATCTGCCTCACTCACCCCGGCAAGACGGCGCTGTTATTGCCGCTGACTCTGCTGGCGACGGGCTTTCTGTTCCTCTGCATGCCAAAGACCGTGTTCCCCCGGCAGGATATTGGTATTGTGTCGGGCGGGTCGCGCGGGAGTGGCAGTTCGCTGGCGCAGACCAGAGCCCGGCTTGAGAGGTTCAGCAGGGTGCTGCTGGATGATCCAGCCGTCACGCATGTGATAGCCTATCTGGATACCAGCGAAGGTTCCAGCCATGGCATGGTGTTCGCCTCGTTGCGCGATCTGTCCACCGGGCGGGCATCGGGAACGGAAGTGGCGGCCCGTGTGGTGGCCCGGATGGGGAAAGACATTCACGCCGAATATCACGCGCAGGCGCCCGGCAACATCATGATGCGGGTCGGCTCGAACAGCAGCGGGGTCAGCTACATCCTGCGCAGCGAGGATGACCGGCTGCTGGGACCGGCGACACGCAGGCTGGCGAAAGCCCTGCGGCATCACCCGGAATTCGCGGATGTGGACCCGGACGTCGATCCGCCCGGACAGGGCATCACGCTGGCCATCGACCGCGATACCGCCGCCCGTGTCGGGGTCACGCCACAGGTCATCGGCAACACCCTGTCCGATGCGCTTGGCCAGACCACGGCCTCGGTCGTCTACACCGCACATGGGCAGTATAACGTGGTGCTGACAGTGGAAAACCGTTTCCAGCGTGATCCGGAAATCCTGAAGCAGTTCTGGGTCAGCCCGTCCGGTGGATCCGCCTCGGGCAGTTCGGTGTCCAACACCATCCGGGTGGTGACATCGGCTGCGGCCAGCGCCACGGTGTCGACCGGTACGACGGCGTTTCGAAACCAGATTGCCAACTCGCTGGCTGGCGGGGCGAATGCCTCGACCGGATCAGCCGTGGCGACCGGGGCGGAGACGCTGGTGCCACTCTCCGTCGTGGCCCACATCACCCCCAGTCTCGATCCGGTAGCCGTCACCCATATCGGTTACGCCAGTTCCGCCTCGCTGGCGCTGGAACTGGCTCCCGGCGTCAGCCTGTCACAGGCGCAGGCGATCATCGATCAGGAGTGGCGGAACCAGCATCTGCCGGAGACCATCAACGGTGAACTGCAGAGTGACGAAGGTGATCTGGGCAGAAGCACGCATGACAGCGAGATCCTGATTATCGGTGCTGTGCTCGCCGTCTATCTGTCATTGGGGATGCTCTATGAAAGCGTGTGGCATCCACTCACCATTCTTTCCACCATTCCCTCGGCCGGGATCGGGGCGGTGATGGCGCTGGACCTGTTCGGCCTGCCATTTTCTGGCATGGCGGTGATCGCTATGCTGCTGCTGACGGGCATCTCGCTGAAAAACGCCATCCTGCTGGTGGATTTCGCCATCCATGCCGAACGCGAACGGGGCATGACGCCGCGGGGCGCCATCCGGGAGGCGTGCCTGCTGCGCCTGCGGCCGATAGCAATGACCACCTTTGCCGCTGCCCTCGGCGCGTTGCCACTAGTGCTGATGGGCGGTTACGGAATGGAGCTACGCCAGCCGCTGGGCATAGCTCTCATTGGCGGTCTGTTGGTGAGCCAGGCCCAGACCATGTTCACCACGCCGGCGCTTTATCTGCTAGTGGCGAACGTCGGAGGCGACTGGTTTCGGTTTCGTTCACGAAAACGATAGGTGTCTTTCGCTCTTCGGAGGAGGTGACTGGCAGGTATCACCATCATTCACGCAGAGCGCTCTTGTATCTACTTTGTGTCTGGAGTAACTAAGAATCATTCTTATCCTTGTCTGACAGGCGCACTACGGAACGAACAAATGGTGCGATCGCCTTCTCTGGTCCTGCAAGTTTTCATCTCGCGGCGGAATGATCTTATAAAATATGCGGAAACGATCGCGCCGAATCATGGTGACGATGTCGTGCAGGAAGCATGGTTCCGTATCAATCAGACGGTGACCGCGACGGTCGAAATTGTTTCGCCTGACTCCTATCTTTTCCGTGTCGTTCGCAATCTGGCGATTGACGTAAAACGCAAAATCGGAAGGGAGGCACAAAGCACCTGTGACGCATCCCCACAAGAGATGGGAAATGTCGTCGCATCGAACTCGCCCGAAGCGGATGTGCTGGTCAGTGAGCAAATGCGCCTGTTAAGCGAAGCTATGGATGAACTACCGGAACGAACGCGTATCGCTCTTGAAATGCGTCGTTCAGGCAAATACAAACTTAAGGATATTGCTGCCCATTTCGATATCTCTATTGCTGTGACGCATGAAATCATAGCGCGTGGTATCGCGCACTGTCGTAGTCGGGTTCTTCCTCCGGAATGACATCGAATTTCTGTTTCGACCGAAAAAAGAGAGTCTTGTATCGTCTGTTCTGGCGGAAAGAGGTTATTTCGGGTGCTGCGCAACGCCTAATGGGGAGTGGAGTATGAGCAGCGATGAAACATATGAACATACCTCTCTTGAAGCAGCGCGCTGGCTGGTTTCCCTTGAGGAAAGTCCTGACGATCAAAAGCTGAAAGATGAATTTGAACGCTGGCTTTCTGAAGACCCAACTCATCGTGAGGCGTGGGCTGCCACCTCGGGTATCTACGATCTCATGGGGCCTCTGTTCGCGAAAGAGAGATATTCATCCGGCACACAGTCTTGCAAGTCTGGTTGGCGTCACAGGAGCGTTTCTAAACGGATTCTATATGGAGTTCCGATCGCATTAGCTGCTGCAGTGGCGAATTTTATGCTTGTTCCGGACTATTATTACAGACTGACAGCCGACTACTCGACTGGTAAGGCACAGCAAATGACAGTCAAGCTGGCAGATGGTAGCGAGGTTAGCCTGGCCCCAAAAAGTGCAATTGATGTCGTTTTTCGGCGTGAGGGGGGGCGGGAAATCCATCTTCTCCGTGGAGAGGGATTCTTTAAGGTCTCCCATAATCCTGGGCGCCCGTTCAGGGTGACGGCAGGAAAAATCAGCGTGACCGACATTGGCACCGAGTTTGACGTGCGGGTGTCTCAGAAAGCATCCGCTGTTGCTGTGAGATCGGGCGAGGTGCATGTTGATGGAGACAATCATCTTTCGACAGACCTCCATTCCGGTCAGCGGATTGAGAGGCGAGGCCGAGGCATCGTGTCGGCCAGTCACGAAGACGCTGAGAATATCGGAGCATGGGCGACCAGCGGCCAGCTTGTTTTGGAAGATAGTTCCTTTGGTGATGCAGTTACTCAAATCAATCCATATTACAATGGCAGAATTTTTGTCGCCAACCGGCATCTGAGCGCTGGAAAGGTGACAGGAGTTTATAACCTGTCGACGCCTGAAAGCGCTCTCAAAGCCATGGCTGACACGCAGGGTGCGAAGCTTTACCACATAACCCCTTGGATTATCGTTGTTTCCTATTGATTTTCAGAAAAATCAAAAAATCTGAATATCGCGACCGAAAAAAGATCCCTTTGCATCGTTCTTTCTCTGAGAAGTTAATTAATAATGCAACGCAAATGCATTTTTGCTTCTGGATGTCGAGCGAGGTTGGAGTAGGGGTGTTGTGTTCGTGGATGTCGATAACAGAACTTGGAAAAAAATTAGATTAGCCAAACGACTGGCGCTGGGAGTTTCTACGGCAGGGTTATCATGGCTGACAATCAATCCTGCTTATAGCGCGCAAGCATCAGCATCTACGGAAATGGAATTTGCCATTCCGGCAGGATCGCTGGCTGATGCGCTAACTCGTTTTGGACGTCAGGCAGGTATACAGATATCGGTCAACGGTGACCTTGCTCGCAGTATCAGATCGGGAGGAGTATCGGGAGGAATGACTCCCGATGCGGCGCTCACACATCTGTTGGCGGGAACCGGGCTTGTCGCTCATCATACCAGCTCAAAAAACATTCTTATACAGAAAACATCGTCCGCCATCATGCTTGGTCCTGTACGTGTTGGCGGAAATATAAGCCATCAGCAGGATCCTTCCGGGCCAGGTGTGGACTATGTTGCGACACGCACTATGACAGGGTCAAAAACAGATACGCCAATCATTGAAATCCCAAATTCTATTCATGTCATTACTAAACAGCAAATGATTGATCAACAGCCTCAGAACGTCATGGAGGCTCTGCGATACATGCCGGGGGTCAGTGTCGAAGCATTTGGAGCTTTCGGTAACGGTCCAGCCAGTGGATTAAATCCAGGTGCTATCCAGCAACGTGGATTTAATACTTCGCAGTTTGTGGATGGTTTGCGTTCCTACTCTAATAGTGCAGGAGAGACCGCTTTTCTTGAACGAATAGAGGTCATGAACGGGCCTTCTTCTGTAATGTACGGGCAGAGTACCCCGGGTGGCATGATCAACATGAGTTTGAAAAAACCGACAGAAACACCGTTACATAATGCAACGGTTGGTTTTGGAAACTGGGGGCGGTACGAAGCAACTGTTGATGTCAGTGATAAGCTTAATAAATCAGGAAGTGTAAAGTACCGTATTTCGGCCATTGGCGTAACGCAGGGCTCCCAGACAGATCATGTGAATTATCATCGTGTAGGTGTTTTGCCTTCGATTTCATGGAACATTGATGAAAAAACCAATGTAGCATTCGTGGGATCCTACATGTATACGCCTGGTGACGGAACAAACTGGACCCAATTGCCACCTCAGATACTTTTGAACACCAATCATAACGGCCTCATTCCCCGAAGCCGTTTTCTAGGAGACCCGAGATGGAATGTTTCTGGTCAGAAAGACGCATTTATTGAATATCAGTTTCAGCACAAATTCAATAAATGGATCGATTTCAGTCAGAATTTGAGATGGGAGCGATCAGAAAGCTTCGAGAAGAGACTTACTCGTGGTCGGATAATACTTCCAGATCAGTATGGTCGTGCTGCTTATGAAGGTGGTGGATTAGACTCCACTGTCGGGCTTGATACGAGAGTTAGCGGGAAATTTTCAATCAAAAACGTCCATAATACATGGCTTATTGGTACTGATTTTCGGCAGTACAACGACAAAAATGGAACAACTTCTGATCACACCATGGGTTATGACGGATTTCCTGGTTCAAACGGTTATTCGTTTGTTAATGTTTATGACCCTCATAGCAATTATGTTCCGTGCATCAATGTTCATTCAAAAACATGCAGAAACACAAGCTATAGCGGAAACAACTCATATTTTCAGGAAGGTGTCTATTTTCAGGACCAAATAAAATGGAAGAATCTATCTGTAACTCTGGGAGGACGCCAGGACTGGGTCAATTATCACGGATATACAGATCAGGGTTCAAATCAGAATTCGGACCATACTTACATCGTCACAAGAAGCCATGCTCTTCCAAGACCACAGAGCGCTTTCACATGGCGGGCTGGTTTGGTTTATAAATTTTCGTTCGGGCTTGCTCCTTATTTTAGTTATTCGACATCTTTCGTTCCGCAGAGTTTCGGGCAGAGAGACTGGGAGGGGAGACTGTTTCCTCCATTGACTGGAAAACAGTTGGAGGCCGGGATGAAATATGAATCTCCTGACCATAACATCTTTATCTCTGCTGCTGCGTTCAGGATTGATGAAAATCATTTTCTGGTTAATGACCCCGAGCATGATAATTTTTCCAGTGACGCTGGAAAGGCTCGTTCCCAAGGGTTCGAAATTTCCGCCAATGCGAACATCACACGTGACCTGCGATTTAATGCATCCTATACTTATGATGAGGCGACTTATCTGGACAGCAATCTTTCCGATACTCAAGATTATGCCGATGGTAGTACAGGAAGTGTTGTAGCTGAGAAAGGAAAATACGTGGAAAGTATTCCACGTAACATGGTGTCAGCATTTCTGGACTACACACCTCCATCCCGTTTCCTGAAGGGTTTCGGAATTAACGGTGGCGTACGATATAAGGGTTTTACCTATTCCGATGCTGTTAACAGTTATAAAGTTCCTGCCTACGTGCTGTTCGACATTGGCGCTCATTATGATTTTGGGCAAGCATTTGCTTCTCTCAAAGGACTACGAGCACAGCTTTCAATTTCAAATCTAACGAATAAATATTATATTGCTTCCTGTGGTGGAACTTATTCTTGTTATATTGGGCAAGGTCGGCGTGTTTATGGAAATCTGAGCTACAGTTGGTGAGGAGTTACTTTTTTGGCTATCTAAGAATGAACTGTGTGGTTCTGTAATTTGAGCGTTGCTGAATAATTGCCCCAAAAGCAAAATGGATACGCTGTATGTTTCTTAAACAAATGCAATTTGGGGGCACTTTATGATATTGTGAATAGAGGGGGGGCTTGTTGTGTGTCGTGGACAGTCGAAGTGAATGTATTCAATTCAATCTTCCAGTTGAAAGCACCTTGATCAATTGCACTTCATGACTGGAGCTTCGTTGCAGCAAGAGCCGATGAAATTTTGAGGTCGATTCCTTTGACCGCACGCTGGATAGGCTCCTTCTTGAGGTGGGCGTAACGTGCGGTCGATTTAAGATCGCGATGGCCCAGAAGTTTTCCGATCATGATCAGATCCTCGCCGAGTTCAAGCGCATCGGATGCAAAGGAATGACGAAGATCGTGAATGCGGACGTCCTCCAGCCCGGCTTCCTTTCGGATGCGTCGCCACGGCTTCTCCAGATCGGTCAGATGACCACCGTCCTTCCGTCCGGTGATGACATGCGGGTTGCCCGCGATCATGGGAATGCGTTTCAGCAGGTCCACTGCACTCTCGCCCAACTGCACGGTGCGAGCGCCATTTTTGCTGTCGGGTAACCTGATTACTCCTTCGTCCAGAAAGACACGGCATAGGCTTCGCCCGTCAGTTCGTTGTGCAGTCCACGGTCCAGTAGGCGGCCGGTCAGTTTGGTAGGGTGATGTTCTCCCGAGATCACGTAATCACCGGAAGACATCATCAGATCCCGGCTTCGTTCCGTCATGGCGCGGTGCATGGTTTTGATGATGTCGCCCCGTGCGCCCATCTCGCGCAGCGTGTCCGCCATGTCGGGCGTGAGTGACCATCGGCCTGGTCCTTCCGGCGTGGTCAGTCCCATGCGTTCCAGTGTCTGTGCCCTGCCGGTTAGCAGCGCGCGATGCGTCGCATCCTGGCCGAAGCCTGTAGTGGCGTCAGCCCGCAGGTCCACGATCCCCAGATCGTCGGCATGGCGCTGCAACTCGGCATCAAGCCGAGTCCAGCGTTCCGCCGTGACATCTTGGCGCAACGCGGCCTCGATCTCGTGTTCGGCGCGTGGACGTGTTTTCTCAACGGTTTGATCTGCCAATAATCAGTATTGCAGACATTCTGCGGGAGGTTATGGCGTCACAATACGACATAGTCGTTATATGAGTTTGGAAAAGAAAAAAATGAAATTGCAGAAAAGAGGGAGGGGATACCCATTGTGAGGTGTCCTTCATTGACCTGAAATTAAGCTGCGTTGAAGCTGATTTATGCTTATGCAAGAGAGGTAAATTGAAGATGCGTTAGATTAGAAAATAAGAATATATCTATTCATAAAAAAGACGTGTCCTAACATCCTCGCAAATACCATCCAGGCCGGGGAATATGGAAGAAGCCGTTACACCCATACTCCGTAAATCATTCAGAGCATTATTTCGTTCACTCCATGGTATATCAAACGCGCGCAGGAATGAGTCATTTTTTCATTTCTAGTGCTTATGAATTTTATATAATCTTCGATGTTCCTCAGAGCCTGATTCGAAAGTTTTTCAGGACTGACAGTGCCTTGCGGTTCTGCGGGTCAGCATGCGGATTGAGGCGGTCAAAGTCCACGCTGTTGACGAGGCTATGGACTTTCCCAGTCTTTAGCGAGCCGCCTGCAGCGACCGAGCCAGGCGAATGTTCGTTCGACCACCCAGCGGCGAGGCAGGATTTCAAAGCCCCTGGCTGTGTCTGATCGCCTGATGATTTCGACCGTCCATTTTCCCATGCTGGCGAGCGCGGATCGCAGTTTATTACCGGCATAGCCGCCATCGGCGAAGATGTGGCGAAGCCATGGAAAGTGTCTGCGTATTGCCGCCAGGACATCGACAGCCCCGTTACGATCCTGAATGTCAGCGGCATGAACAAGGGGGAAGATCAGGAAGCCGCAGGTATCCGTCAGAATATGGCGCTTGCGACCTTTGACCTTCTTTCCAGCGTCATAACCGCAAATTCCCCACTTTCCGTGGTTTTCACCGACTGGCTATCAATCACGCCCGCGCTCGGGGAGGCCTCACGCCCTTCGATCTCCCGCAGGTTCATGACCAGTACCGTGTTCATCGCTTCGAACAGTCCGGCATCACGCCATGCGTAAAAGTTGCGCCTGACGGTCGAGACCGGCGGAAAGCATTTCGGCAGCAGACGCCACGCACACCCACCCGAGGCGATATAGAGTATCGCATTTACAACCTCGCGCATATCCGCCGTGCGAGGTCGTCCGCCCCGTTTCGCCGGGGGCACGAACGGCATAATCAAAGCCCACTCGGCATCCGTCATATCCGATGGATATCGCAATCCCTCCCGGCTATGTTCGTGTCGGGCAATACCAGTCCATGCCACCATTCACTCCATCTCTTCGCAAAGACGGATGAATCACAACATGCTGGTACTGTTCAAAAACTTTCGGATCAGGCTCTAGTTGTTTAGTCCCGTATTTTGATGGTGCGGGTTATGTATGAACCGTGATGGTTCTTTTTCCCACTGCTGGCAAATGAATTCATATGGAGTGAGACCGCGTAGCGTCTTGAGCCTTCGGGCGAAATTGCAGGCCATGACGAAGTCCGCGAGGTGCTGACGCAACTGGTCATGTGTTTCATAATAGAAGCGTTTGACTGTTGCCTCCCTGATCGTGCGGTTCATCCTCTCAACCTGGCCGTTGGTCCATGGATGCTTCACCTTTGTCAGCCGATGCTCGATACCGTTTTCGTCGCACACCCGATCAAAGATAGGGTGGAAGGCGTATTTATGCCGTGTCTGACTGGTGAACTGGATGCCGTTGTCGGTCAAAACTGTATGGATGGCATAAGGGACTGCTGCGATCAGGTTCCGCAGAAAACCTGCGGCAATCATTTTTCCGGCTTCCCGGTGCAGTTCGACAAAGGCGAATTTGCTGGTACGGTCTATCGCGACAAACAGGCGCAGCTTACCCTCCGCAGTCTGCACTTCAGCAATATCAATGTGAAAATAGCCAATCGGATAAGCCTTGAACTTGCGCCTGGGTTTTTTGTCTCCCGTCACCTCGGGTAGTCGGCTGATCCCGTGTCGTTGCAGGCAGCGATGCAGGGATGATCGCGTCAGGTGCGGGATCGTCGCCTGGAGTGCGTAGAGGCAGTCGTCCAGCGGCAGCAGCGTGTGACGGCGGAAAGCAACGATGATCGCCTCATCCTCAATGCTCAGCACCGTCGAATGCGCGTCTTTGGGGCCGGTCGGCAAATCACCGACCGCAGTGCGCTTCTTCCACTTCGCAACCGTCTTCGGGTTGATCCCATAACGCCTGGCCAGAACCCTCAGGCTCTCTTGACTATCGTGTATCGCTCGACGGACCGCCTCTGTCGTGCGGGCGCTCCCGTGTAAAATCTGTCCCACAGTGCATCCCTCCATTCCTGACTGAATAATGCACCATCAAAACACGGGACTAAACAGCTAGGACGGATCGACATTCAGATCATCCAGATCATGGCTGAGGCGAGGTGAACGAAGCCGAGGAAATGGATGGTGCGTCGATCATATCTGGTAGCGAAGCGTCGGAAGTGCTTGAGGCGGTTGAAGCACCGCTCGATACGATTACGTATCCTGTAGGCGATGGCATCGTGGGAGATGATAATCTTGCGGGTCGGGTTACAAGGAATGACGGCTTCTGCACCCATCTGAGCGATGAGGGCACGTAACGCATTGCTGTCATAGGCTTTGTCGGCAATGACGGCAGCCCCCTCCTGACCCGCGAGCAGGGCCGGCGCCTGGGTGACGTCGCCAACCTGACCAGCCGTGACCACGAAGCACAGCGGGCGGCCCAGCGCATCGGCCAGCATATGAATCTTGGTCGTCAGACCACCTCGAGAACGCCCCAGCGCCTGATCTTTGGCCCCCCTTTTCCGCTCGCGGCCTGCTGATGGGTGCGAACGATGGTTGAATCGAGCATCAGATACTGATTGTTCCGATCGGCCGTCAGCGTCTCGAAAACCTTTTCCCACACCCCGGCATGGCACCATCGGCTGAACCGACGATGTACCGTCTTCCATTTGCCATACCGCTCAGGCAGGTCTTTCCAATGCGCGCCGGAGCGCAGAACCCAAAGACAGCCATTCACGAACATGCGGTTATCCGTCCCGCTACGGCCTGCATCACCGACCTTGCCGGGTAGCAAAGGCGCAATCCTCTGCCATTGCACCTCGGTCAACTCGTAACGCTTGATCCCCATCCCACGCTCCGTGTTCCAACACGGTGCTCTATGAATCACTCATTCCAAAAAAAGGGAATCCTGAATGTCGATCGGTCCTAGCGTGCAGTTCGGACCGTCAACAGACGGCTACCGCTGATCACCGCCGCAATCAAGGCGCAGAACGCGGCCAGAATGAGGCAGAGCAGAGAGGCGCGTGACGGGACATACATAAATATAGAGGCGGTGGACGTGGCACCCAGCGTTTGCCCACTCAGGCGGGAGAGTGAGACCATGCCGCTGGCCCCGCCTTCCCGTCCTGCGCGGGTGTTGGCCATCATGGCGCGGTTATTCAGCGGCTGAAATATGCCAAAACCTATGCCGGCGATCAAAATAGCAACGGCGATCATCGGATCGGACGCCGTTGGAGACAGACAGCACAAAATCACGAACCCGCAACCAGTTAGTAATAGCCCACAGGAAGAGACCAGCCCTACAGGCAGCCTATCCGCCAACCTGCCCGAAATGGGTGACGCAATTGTAACGCCGATTGGCCATGCAGTGATCAGTAGCCCTGTAAGGGATGCGCTCTTTGCGAGTACAGTTTGCAGAGTGAACGGGATTGAGATCATGAAGAGGTTGGAGGACATGAAACTCATCACACTGACCAGAAAAGCTGTGCGGAATGGCCTATGTTTCAGTAGGTCAGCTGGAAAGATCGGAGCGGCGTGATCATGCTGGCGATACCAGAGTATACAAATCGCAGCACACCCGATTGCAAGTGGTCCAAATCCTTTCAGACCGAGATGACCATGGGCGAACTCGTCCAGACCCAGCGCGATACCGCCCAATGCGAGAACAGACAACAACGTGTGGGGCATGTCATAGGGCGCTGAAGAACGCGGGGTAGCGGGGAGTGCGAAAAAGCCCAACAGTAGCGCAGTTCCTCCCAGAGGCACGTTCAGCCAGAAGATCCACGGCCAACTCGCCACACTGAGCATGGCTGCGCCGATGGAGGGACCAAGCGCGACGCCCAGCCCGACCACCAGCCCGTTAAGACCAATTCCCTTGCCGAGTTCCTTCGGGGGATAAATGAAACGGATAAGCGCAAGATTGACACTCAGAATGCAGGCGCTGCCCAGCCCCTGCAGAATGCGCGCCAGAGAAATTTCGGTCAGGGTGTGTGATAAGGCACAGAGGGCAGACGCAACAATGAAGATGGTGGTGCCGATAAGATACATGCGGGCAAACCCCACACGCGATCCCAAGGCCGCGAGAGGCAGCAGCGTAACAAGCGACGCGAACTGATAGGCGTTGACGACCCAGATTGAGTCGGAGGACGGGACATGGAGGTCATGACCGATCGTCGGCAACGCCACATTGGCCGCCGAATAATCGAGAACCGCGAGCAGCAGGCCAAGCGCCACAGCGCTCATGGCCGATATCCGCGCCAAGCCGTGCAATCCTGGCTCCGGGAAGGCAGAGGATGTCATGATGTTCGTCCCTGAATCATACCCCGTCTGGCATGGAGCAGGGAAAAGATCAGGAAAGAGGGTGTGGTCATGACGGAAAAGCGGGCGTTATGAAGACCTGTCATAAGGCGTGCGGCGGAATACGGCCCGCAAATACGTCCATAACCTGATGGGCACACATCATGGCTGTTCGGACCAGAGCGTCCGTCGTCGCCGCACCGACATGCGGAGTGAAGACAACGCCTTCACATTGAAGAAGCCGATCATCTGGTTCCGGTGGCTCCTCCGCCAGCACATCAAGTCCCGCACCAGCCAGTCGACCGGACTGGAGCGCTGCTAAAAGCGCATCACGATCCACGGCGACTCCTCGACTGGTATTCAGCAAAATCGATCCGGAACGCAGGTCACGAATCGTCTCATCCGAAATCACCGGCGATACGTCACCACCCCGACCGGCTGGACGATGGAGAGAGATGACATCCGAGGAACGCAGGAGCGATGGAAGATCAGACATCATTGTCACACCATGCTCAGCAAATACTGATGCCTCCACACTGGATGACCAGGCCCGCACATTCATTCCAAATCCCGCAGCGGCAATCCGCGCCACTTCGCGCGCGATGGCGCCAAATCCAACAAGCCCCAGTGTTTTGCCGTGCAGTTCCATTCCTGCACCGCGATAGCGAAAGACCCAGTCATTTGCGCGCACAGCCCGGTCCGCTTCGCAGATACGACGCGCCACCGTCAGCATCAGTCCAATCGTCAGTTCAGCAACCGAGCGGCTATTGCTGCCAAGAGCCCGCGTGACCACGATTCCACGAGTTTTGGCGGCATCCACAGCAATCCGGTCGGTGCCGGAACCATGACAGGCAATGAGGCGCAAGGCAGGGGCAGCGGCGACGGCTGCAGCGCTAAAGCCCAGATCGCGCGTAATGACGGCGTCCGCTGCACCGACTTCCTTGATGACGGTTGCCATCGTCATTGAGGAAGCAAAGCGGACTGTCACATTCTGCTGGCGCAGAAAGGCGACCGCCTCCTTGGCAATAGGCTGGGTGATAAAGCAGGCTGGCATGAGATCGGTGCTCCGAACCGGAAAAACGAGGAGAGATAAAAGCCTGACGCGCGTTCAGGGTGTGCCGAGACCGCCGCCGCCCGGTGTCAGTAAGTGCAGCCGTTCATCCGGGGCGATAATATGCAATCCCTTTGATGAGAGAGACCGGCCTTTCGAGGTTTTCACGATGCCAGCCGCGCCATCCCCTCCCCCCAGCGCACCGCGTGGAGGGTATTTGACGCGATCGAAAGCCGCCAGCAATTCGAAGGCGTCATCGTTGGTCGTGCCGATTTCCATCACCTGCCCATCGCCGCCGCATGTCTGGCCAGAACCACCGCTTCCTTCACGTAGTTCTTTCTTCCAGAAAATCAGTGGACACTGATTCTCTGCAATTTCGACAGGAGTACCGCGAACGCCAGACGGAAACGCCGTAGCTGACAGGCCATCCAGCTTTGGCCGCGCGCCAGTCCCCCCATTGGTCGTGATTGCCAGAGCGAAGACTTGCGTCTCGCGCGCGCCATCATCGGGCTTCCAGCGTCCTCGAACGGTGATGTTCCACAGACAGGATGTACCCTCGGCAGGAACGCGATCTGGTAGAGGTGTGCGCAGGCAACCAAACACCATGTCAGGCAGCATCTGCCCGATGATATGACGGGAGGAGACCGGAGCAGGGCGCTGGGCGTTCAGCACCGATCCGACGGGCGCATCCACGCGATAGAGCGCGAACGAGCCAGCATTGTTCGGAATATCGGGAGAAATGGCGCAGGCCAGACCAAAGACCGTGTACGCTTTCGTATAGGCCAGTGGCACATTGATCCCCCGTTTAATGGCAGGGGGAGAGCCTGCATAGGAGACGCTTACGCCATCCTCGGCAATCGTCAGCGCCGCCTTCAGGTCGAGAGGAGCGTCATACCCATCCACCGTCATCGTGTAGGACCAGCTGCCTTTCGGCAGAGCCGCGATTTTTTCGAGAACGGCTCTCCGGGAACGATCAATGATATAATCCGTCAGCGGTTCGATTGTCTCAATACCGAATTCATCCATCATGGAGCACAGCGCCTCAACACCAGCATCATTGCAGGCGATGAGGGAATAGGTGTCGCCCTCCGTATCCACGGGCAAACGCGTATTGGCACAGATCATGGCCATCAGTGTCTCGTTCACCCTGCCCTGATCGACCAGCTTGAGCATGGGGATCGACAGGCCTTCCATAAATACATCAGTGGCGTCCGGGCCATTCCCCAAGCCGCCAATATCCATCAGATGACCAGTACAGGAAAACAGGGCAACCAGCTTTCCACGATAAAAAGCCGGGGTCGTGATAACGAAGTCATTCAGGTGACCCGTGCCCATCCAGGGATCGTTGGTGATGTACGCGTCACCTTCCTTCATCGACTCAATGGGAAAATGACGAAGAAAATGACCGACAGATTCCGCCATGGAATTCACATGGCCCGGAGTGCCCGTGACAGCCTGCGCCACCATGCGCCCATGGGGATCGAAAACACCGGCAGAGATATCTTCGCATTCGCGGACGATCGGACTAAAGGCGGTGCGGATCAGGACGCGAGCCTGTTCGCCGACAACAGCGATCAGACGATTCCACATGATCTGGAAATGGATTTCCTGCTGCGCGTCTGTAAGAAGAGCATTTGTCGTCATGACGCAGTTTCCTTCATCGTCAGAACAATGTTCTCGCTGCCGTCTATATGAGCATCATACCGGGCCGACACATACGTTGTGGTTTCATCTTCACGGATCAGGGCAGGACCGGTCAGGACATCACCCGGCTGCATGGCCTTGCGATAATGCACTGCCAGCTCAACAACACCTTCGACATCACCGGAGAAAAAGGCACAGCGCTGATCGGACTGCACCGGTCGCAGCGGCGGAGTAGGCGCATAGGGCGGCGGCGACACCGCCGGAGCGGAAACGGTGACGGACCAGTTCATGACCTCGACGACCGCCCCCGGAATAGCGCGTGAGAACTGCCGTGCGTAATCCTGCTCGAAGGCCGCACGCAGGGCCGTCACATCAAGTGGACCCGCTTTCTCTCCCGGCGGCAGATGGATTGCGATTTCGTGGCCCTGTCCCACATAACGCATGAAGGCGCGGCGTTCGACACGAAAAGTATCCGCCCGGGGGGCGCCCTGCGCCAGCACACTCATGATGGATTCCGTCATGCCTTCGAGCAGAGCGGCAACGCCTGCGGTATCGAAACTGTCATCAATACGTGCCGGATATGAATGGACGACCTCGAAGGCCAGAGGCGCGGTGAGGAAACCAACAGCCGAGCCGACACCAGCGTTGGACGGAATCACCAAACGGCGGATACCCAGCTTTTCCGCGACCCGGACAGCGTGAAGCGGGGCTGCTCCACCGAAGGCGATCATCGTGTGCTCACCAATGGCCACACCCCGCTCCACAGCATGGACGCGCGCGGCGCTAGCCATGTTTTCGCACACCATTTCATAAACCGCATGCGCCGCCATTTCTGCTGTAAGACCAAGAGGCTCCCCGATATCCGTAAGCAAAGCCTGTTTCGCGAGTTCCTGACTTAACGTCATACTCCCCCCCGCGAACCCGTCGGGCCGCAACAGGCCCAGTGCGATATCGGCGTCCGTAACAGCAGGTCGCGTGCCGCCGAGACCATAGCAGGCCGGTCCGGGCACCGAGGATGCGCTTTCCGGCCCGACAGTTACCCGTTTCATCGCATCCAGATGGGCGATCGAACCACCGCCAGCGCCGATCTCCACCATTTCGATAACTGGAATACGTAGGGGCAGGCCCGATCCCTTCATGAAGCGGGCCGTACGATCGACCTCGAAGGTGCGTGACGAAGTAGGACGAAAGTGCTCGACAAGACAGACCTTGGCCGTTGTGCCGCCCATATCGAAAGACAGCACCTGAGTCTCTTTCATCCTCTCTGCGCATTGCGCGGCAAATATCGCACCGCCCGCCGGACCAGATTCCACAAGACGGACGGGAAACAAACTGGCGGTTTCAAGGGAAGTCAACGCACCGCTCGACGTGACCAGATAGAATGCGCCCCGGAATTCGTCGCGCGACAGACCGTCACGCAGGCGACCGAGATATCCTGCCATCAAAGGCTGAACATAGGCATTGGCGACTGTGGTGGATGTACGCTCGTATTCCCGAATTTCTGGGCACACTTCGCTGGAAATCGAAATCGCAACGTCCGGTAGCATTCTTGCGAGGAAATCTCGTGCGTGCGTTTCGTGCGCATCATTGGCATAAGCATGCAGGAAGGCTATGGCGACACTTTCGACACCGCCACGCCGCAGACTGTCCGCGATTTCAGCCAGGACCGCTTCATCAAGCGGCAACCTGACCTTTCCTCTCGCATCCATGCGTTCCGGGACGGTGAAACGCAGGGTGCGCGGCACAAGTGGCACAGGCTTGCGGATCATCAGATCATACTGGTCAAAGCGACTTTCCGTGCCGATTTCCAGAACATCACGAAATCCATCCGTGCCGATCAGGGCTGTGTTGGCGCCCCGTCGCTCAATGATCGCATTGGTCGCAAGAGTGGTGCCGTGGACGAATTCTCCGATATCCGACAGACAGAGCTGTGCGTCCTGTAACACCAGCGCAGCACCGTTCATTACGCCCTCTTCTGGTGCGAACGGCGTAGTGAGCACTTTACGGGTATAACGCCTTTCGAGAGTATCGAGCACAACATCAGTAAAGGTGCCGCCAATATCGACAGCAAGGCGGATGGCGGTGCAATCTGTCGTGGTGTTCATCGATGTCCTCAAAGATGTTAGGCTCGCGTGGCGCGGAAGCTACGACAAACAGGAAATGCGGAAGAGAGGTAACGGTGACACAGGGTGGAGCTAAGAAAATGAAGGCGACCGTCGGGACGAAGACGCGCAGACAGGACCAGCGACCGTTCATTGTGTCGTCCTCTCATCTTGCGACGCCGGGAAGCGAAGATCTGAGCGAATTTGAATTTTCCCTGACAGTTATGAACAATGCATTTCAGCACTGGATCGTCCGCTGTATGACGGCTGCCGGTCTGCCCGAATTGTCGGCACTTGAAACTCTCCTCCTTCATCACATCAATCACCGTTCCAAGGAGAAGAGCATCCCAAGCCTGATGTTTGCTCTGAACATCTCCGAACGCCATTACCTGAATTACGCGATGAAAAAGCTCGATGAGCGGGGACTGATCGAGCGACGCAAGCAGGGCAAGGAGGTTTTCGTCTGGACGTCCGCCAAAGGTGTGGCCTACTGTGAGGAGTACGCTCGCCTGCGCAACGTCTGCCTGCTGGAACTCGTGCCCGATGACCATTGCGTCGGCGGCATCACAATTGCTGAAGTCGCAAAGGCTCTTCGTATCATCAATGGATTTTATGAGCAGGCGTCCCGCTCCGTATCGTCCCTGTAGCCTGGATAGCCAGTTTGCCATATCTTTCATGTCACAGGCGTGATCTGAATACGAAAGACAGGCGCATGATACCCAATCGGTTCACCATCGTTGATGAACTTTTCAGCAAGAAAACCAGTTTTTGGAGCCCTGATCGCAAGCCGTAAAACGCCGACACGCACAAAACCGATCACATCATCGGACATGACCGCGTCACCGACTTTTTTACCCGCGCTTGCGAAACATCCGAGTTCAGGGCTCCTTACAAGGATATCAGACGTAGTTTCGGGATCGGTCTTGTCCACGGATACGAACTTGTCTTGTGCACTGCCCGTCTTTGCAGGGAACAGCTTGACAGAAAGGACAGTGCCTTCGTATTCAAATTCGGCCTCCTTCACCTCATAGCGACGCATCGCAGTCACAAGACGGTCAAGGAAGTCTTCTCCCATAATGTCCGTGTCTTCCTTTTCCCGCCGGGTCATGCCGCTCCTCCATCCCGACGCCTGTCGAGGGCATGAACGGTGAATACCCCCTCACGGAAAACCGGGTCATTCAGAAGGAGTATCTGCTGGGACGCCGTCGTCAGAATCCCCTCCACCCGCATTTCCATCAGAGCAGCCTCCATTCGATGGATGGCATCGTTCCTGTCAGAACCATGCACGATCACTTTAGCGATCAGGGAATCATAATATGGCGGAACGACATAACCATCATGGATATGGGTATCCACCCGAACACCGGGTCCACCGGGTGGTCGCCATGTTTTGATAGAACCCGGTGCAGGTCTGAATGTTTCCGGATCTTCCGCGTTTATTCTACATTCAATCGCATGACCGCTGCTCTGGATATCATTCTGAGTGAAAGACAACCGTGCCCCTGTCGCAATCAGGATTTGTTCGCGAACAATATCGATGCCGGTCGTCATCTCGGTCACCGGGTGCTCAACTTGAATACGGGTATTCATCTCGATAAAATGGAAGGATCCGTCTTCATAAAGAAATTCGAATGTACCCGCACCCGTGTAGCCGATCCGTGCGGCGGCGCTGGCACAAGCGACACCAAGATCCATGATTTGATCTTCAGGAATACCCGGGGGCGGTGCCTCCTCAATCAATTTCTGATGACGTCTCTGCACCGAACAGTCACGCGCACCCAGCCAAACAGCATTGCCGTAAGAGTCTGCGAGAATCTGAATTTCCACATGCCGCGGCGCCTCAAGAAAACGCTCAGCATAGACAGCCGGATTTCCAAAAGCGACACCCGCTTCCTTGCTGGCGTTTGCAACCGCATCGAATAGCTCATCAGCTTCTTGCACGACGCGCATCCCTCTACCGCCACCGCCACCCGCCGCCTTCACAATCAATGGATACCCGATCGCATCACAAACTGCGTAAATTCCGTCAGGATCGGCCGGTAGCGCCGTATCTGATCCCGGCAGACAGGGAACGTTGTTGGCCTGCATGGCGCATCGCGCACTGATCTTGTCGCCCATCAGACGCATGACAGATGATGTCGGACCGATGAGAACACGTCCCGCCCGTTCGACCGCTTCTGCAAAATCCGGATTTTCTGAAAGAAAACCATAACCCGGATGAATGGCGTCTGCATCGGTCAGATCAGCAGCACGTAGGATGCGTTCACCATCCAGATAACTTTGCGTAGCCATTGCAGGACCAATACACAGGGCCTGGTCCACCAGTTGCAAATGGGCCAGACCAACATCAGCTTCAGAATAGATACCTACCGTACGCAGACCAAGCAGCCTGCATGCGCGCACGATGCGCAGGGCTATTTCTCCCCGGTTGGCAATAAGAACAGTCCGGATGTCACGCATTTGCGGCCTCCACCGTGAACAGTGGCATACCGGGCTCCACGGGCTGTCCATCTCTCACCATGATCTCAATGATCCTGCACGGGAATTCGGCTTCGACCCGAGAAAGGGTCTTCATGACTTCCAGAATATAAAGCGTGTCCCCTTCCTGCACGGTTGTGCCTTCATTAACGAAAGGAGTCTGACCCGGTCCCGCAGCCTGATAGAAAACACCATGCATGGACGCCGCCACAATTCGTGTTGTTGACGCACCTTCTGCTGGTGTTTCTGTTACCATGAATGACGGGGCAGCCTCATGCCGAAGCGCGGTCTCCTCACCTTCCGACGAAGGGGTATAACGAACCAGCCGATAGCGTTCCGCCCCCTGCCTGACTTCAAGTTCCGCAATGCCCAGTTTTTGCATTCGCGCCATCAACTCTTCAGCGCGTTTCGGATCGATCGTCATTGACGTCGTTTCCTTCTTGTTATCTCAGGGCTTTTACAAAAATTCCGGATTTTTCGAGACTGGCCCTTACCTTACGGGCGACATCAACTGAATGGGCGTTATCTCCATGCACGCAGATAGAATCAATCTGAGTTGGCAGCATCGCGCCGGAACGGGTTTCGATAGCACCATTGGAAATCATGCGGACAGCTCGCTCAGCCGCGAAATCAGCGTCGTGAAGAACAGCATCAGCTTCCTTGCGGGATACAAGATGGCCATCCTCCGTGTAGGTACGATCCGCAAAGATTTCCGAAAATACAACCATTCCGCGTTCACGCCCAATCCGTTCGAGATGGCTGAGCGCAATGGCCATGATGGGCAGCGTCGGATCGACACTTTGAACCGCGTTGGCGACAGCCGTAGCCACGGCTTCGTCCCGCTCGGTCAGATTCCCGAGGGCGCCGTGAGTTTTCAAATAGGTAATGCGGTATCCGGCATAAGTGGCCAGAGCCTGCGCCGCGCCAAGCTGGTAGGCAATGATGCGTTCGATTTCACCCACACTGAACGGCATGACACGGCGCCCGAAGCCCCACAGATCTGGGAAACCCGGATGCGCGCCAACGGCGACGCCTTTCGCGCGCGCCGTGGCGAATGTCGTAGCCATGACTTCAGGGTCACCTCCATGGAAGCCGCAGGCGACGTTGGCCGAAGTGACGATATCAAGCATCTCGGAATCGCTGCCGATGACATAATGACCGAAACTTTCGCCAAGATCCGCGTTCAAATCGACAGTCAGAGCAGGCATATCAGGAAGTCCTTATTGACACACATTATTTGGCAAGAAGCGTTTTACGCGCTGTAAGCAGGGCGGGGCCGAGTTCGCGCATCCGCTCGGCTTCCCTGCGAATGGCGACGACTGCGTCGTCCAGTTCAACACGCACAAAGCGAATCTCCTGTCCGGTCTGGGTCTGGGCCAGAAGACGAAGGTCCGGTTCAATCACGTTGACTATTTTCGGATAGCCGCCACAGGTGTTGGCGTCAGCCATCTGAACAATAGGCATCCCGGAAGATGGTACCTGAACCGTACCGGGGACGATGCCATGTGACAGCAGTTCCAGTGGCACGCGAAGACTGAGAGGATGCTCGCCTTCCAGCCGATACCCAACACGGTTCGCCGTTCGACTTACCGTCCATAACTGCCCGAAAAACAACTGCTGTGATTCCTCCGTGAATGTATCGAATTCTGCGGCGGGGAGGCAGCGCACGTAAGTAATGGAGGTCTCCGGCAGGTCACATGGATGAGCCAGCCCATAACCATAATCGGGGACAGCACAATCATCAGAGACAAACACGGACAATCGATCTCCTGTTTGCAGCGGACGACCATCGAACCCTCCGAAGCCGCCTTTCATGTCCGTGGACCGGGACGCCAGAATGACCGGGACATCCAGACCACCACCAAACGTCACATACCTCCGCGCGCCTTGCGTGGGGGCCTGAAGAGTCAGGATTTGTCCTTTCCTCGCGCGTACTGCCCAGTCCGGTGGTAAAGGAATGTCGTCAAGACGCGCAGGTCCATGTGCGCCAGTTACCGCAACAGTCTGATCGGAAAGAAACCTTATCTTAAAAGGAAAGAATGCGACCTCGATGCCCGCATCATCCAGACTGTTTCCAAGCAGCAGATTGCCCGCCATCAGAGCCAGGGGGTCCATGCTCCCGCCGCGGGACACACCCAATGTCATCATTCGTGGCCGACCAAGATCCTGGATGGTGTTAAGCGGTGACCCTGTCAGGATTTCAATCATCCGATCCTCCTGAACCGCACGCGATCACCCAGACGGAAGAGGCACGGTTCAGCGCGATGCGTGTCGAACAGAATTTCATCTGTTTTACCGAGAATGTGCCAGCCTGTTGGCGATGTGCAGGGCATGATCCCGGCCTGTCCCCCGCCGATCGAGACTGCGCCCCGCTCAACGCTTACACGAGGCGATGCCCGCCTCGGTATCGCCAGACGCGAGTCAAGACCGGTCAGGTACGGAAAGCCCGGCATCGCCCCAATTGCGGCAACGCGATATTCACCGCCCACATGAATCGCGATCACTTCTTCTTCAGTCAAATTCGCGAAATATGCTATTTCGGATAAATCCTCACCAACTGTCCCACCATATGTCACGGGAATCTCAATGGTCCGGACAGGGAGGGACTCAGGGAACGTATCATCCCACAATGCTCGCAAACGGCGTTCAATTGTGACCGCATCCTGCTCGATAACATTGAACATTACCAGAAGATTGTTCACGCCCGGCAAGGCTTGAAGAATGTCCGGCTGGGTAGCCAAGCAGCGGGCGACTGACCAGACACGTTCCTGCACATACTGGTCAAACGAGCCGTGCGCGGCGTCAAGCAGCAGGGCGCCAGTCCCCGCGATGCTGATCCGGATCATGATACGGTGATCCTGTAAGCGTGAATGGGATGACGCGGCATCAGGAATACGACGCCGGCGCCGAGAAGGATAATGACAGCCGTAATGTAGAAAACTGTATGGAAATTACCAGTCTCTTGAAGAAGATAGCCAGTAAGTACCGGAGCAGCGATTCCCAGACCATTGCTGAATGTTAGGGTCAACCCAGTCACCGACCCCAGACTTTCCCGTTCCGCAACCAGATCAGCCAGCAGGGCCATATTGGCTCCTGTCCCCGCAGTCACGCAGGCAATGGCGAAAATAAGCAAGGAGATGGCGGCAAGCGGCGAGTGGCAGAAAGGAAATATTCCAAGCGTGGACGCCATGAGCAAAAAGAAACTTACAGCATGACGGCGGCCGGAAGGTGTTCTCTCGACGTCGCGGACCGCGCGTTCACCGACTTTGCCGAATACGAGAGACAGGATAGCGGCCCCCAGATAGCTGTACGCCGTATAAAGTCCTGATTGCACCAGCGAAACATGGAATGTGTCACGCAGGATGATTGGTAGCCAGGACATTAAAAGGAAATTGGCGTAATTGGCACAGCATTGCGGAATCACGACACCCCAGAAATCACGGGATCCGAACAGTGTTGGAAGTGAAATGACCACGAACGTCCCGCGTTGGGTGGAAGGATGAAGCGCCAGACGGGAAGGATAAATCCAAAGCCACACCAGAGACCAGAGCAGACCACACGCCCCCAGGATCACAAATGTTGAACGCCAGCCAAACACTTCTACAAGCCACGCGCTGGCTACCGCTCCAACCGCAAGACCGATGGGGATGCCACAGATGAAAGCTGTCATCATCAAGCCGCGTTCGCCAGGACGCGACCAATAACGCATGACCTTGTTTCCAAGTGCAAAAGTCGGAGCTTCTCCCACACCGAGCAGAATACGTGTCGCAATAAAGGCAGGCACAGTTGTCGCAAGGCTACCAAAAATCATGGCGCAGGACCAAAGCGTCACTGCGGCAGCACCCACGAAACGCGCCCCCTTTCTGTCCAGTATGATAGCGCTGGGCAAATTCAGAAAGAAATACGACCACAGAAAACTGGATAAAACCCAACCTGTTTCACCCGGCGTCAGCCCGAACTCTTTGGAGATGCGCGGCATGGAGACAGAGAGCGCCGCGCGATCACCATAGCAGATAATGCACATGGCGATCGTCATCACGTAAATTAGGAAACGGAGTGAACACGGTGAGGTGCTGACTCCAGATATGTCTGAGGACGGCAATACAGTCACCTCACAGAAAGGGAGAGAACAATCAGAATGTGAAATTTGTTCTGACGTAATACATTCCACCATTGAAACCATAGGGCGAATAATAGGAATATTTGTAAGCGCCAAACAGCGGGCCCGAGACGGATTTCGGGATACGGGTAGGGTATTTGTTGCCAAGATTGTTGGCGCCAACAGCCAGACTCCATTGAGGGAGGATCTTGTAGGACACCTCAAGGTTGGTCAGGAAGGCCGGACGCTGTGTCACGCCAGCGGCGGTTGGACTTGCCAAAAATAGGGTTGAGCCATAACGCTGTTCCTGCACAAAGACATTCCATCGTCCGAGATTCCAGTTGACCGAAAGACTTTCCCGGTTTTTAGGAGCCGAATGCAACAGCATCTCTTCAGCATATTTATTGTAACTTGTGAGACCATACTGGGCTAATATAGCAGGTGTCTTATTATAGCTTCGAACTTCGTTATCGGAATAATTGAAGCTGAAAGCGAACTTGAACGTTCCGGCACGCTGCACGTGTAGCGTGTAGTCAGTGCTAATATCACCGCCATAGGTCTGCGTATTTAGCGGGTTGGTATAATAGGATGCATAGGTCACATTCTGCAACCCAGACGCCGCGAGAATATCCGCGACCGCATTACCTCCCAGAGTGGTCGTGCTGGCCAGGCGATCATTAATCGCAATATAGTAAAGATTACCTGTAAGATGCCAGTTTTCCAGTGGCGTGGCATCGACGCCTATGCTGTAACTACGGGAGGACTCTCCCTTGATTTTTCCTGCCCCCAATGCCTGTGCAGCGATGCTGCTATTAGGCAACTGATCGACCGAATAAGTCGCGAACGGGGCATTATAGAAATAATAAGTCTGTCCAAGGGTCGGCGGACGATACCCGTTGTTGATACTGGCACGGATTGCCCATTTACGATTGAAATTATAGCGCGTGCCAATACTTCCGGTTTCAACCGTCGCTAGATGAGCATAGCTCGTGGCACGTCCACCAATTGTCCATTCCCAATTTTTAGTGACAAAGAAATCAAGATTGACATTACCCTCATAAACGTCACGGTTTCGGTCAGTTACGGCGAGCGGCACGTTACCAGCATGGTCAGTTGCGCCGAGACCATACCAGGAGGCTTCTTCACCTTCCGTCATCTGGAATGTATCGTGACGATATTCGCCGCCAAACCGTAATCCTATCGGTTTCGGTAGCCAGCCCACATGGAATTCACGGGAGCCACGCAGGCCAGTCGACAATTCGGAAGAAATGGCTTTGCCGTCATAGAAATTGCGCGGGCTGTTGTTACCGAGTGAAATGTTGTTGCTATGAACCGTGGAGTAGCTTTGATTGTCACGCCCGTAATTCAGATACGTATCCCATGAAAAACCGAATGCACGGGCCTTGATTCCATTATCCGTTTCAAAATCATACTGATCCATGTCGATGTAGGGGATGGCGCCATTCGGCCAAAGCACGTTATTGGTCAGACTGTTGGCTGCACTACGGTAAGTTTCAGCGACATCAACACGACGGTGACCGAATGTCGTGGTGCTGTAAAAGTTTACGTTATGTGCCAATGGAATCTGCATGTTTTCACTGAGCGTTTCCATGGTCGACTTCGGAACGCCCAGCATACGGTTAACGTCACGGCTTGCCGTTTCATTACGTGAGTCCCCTACAGGATAAAGCTGCCCAATAAAATCTCCACTTCTGTTGCTCGGTTGCTGATGCGTCACCTGCGCTGCGAGATTCAGATATCCACCCAACTTTCCAAAACTCGTACCATAATCAGCATATCCATTCACGGCCTGCCCATCACCAGCATAGAAGCCACTATTCTGAAAATTGACGGACCCGCCATGGTCACGGTTTTTCAAGACGATATTAACCGCGCCGGCAATGGCATCCGCACCATACAAAGCCGATGCTCCTTCGGTGATGACTTCAATATGATCAATTGCGGAAATAGGGATAAGCGAAATGTCAGCCGGCTCAGTTCCCCAGTTTGGTCCGGCATTCGCATTGAAATTGGCACCAAGGTGACGACGGTGTCCATTGACAAGAATCAACGTATCATCAGCGGATTGTCCGCGAAGCTGCATGGTCTGCACGAATGCGTTGTTACCGACACCCGGCTGTGGAGGCGCCGTGATGGCAGCGGAAGCCTGAGCCAGCGCACTCATCACATTGGTCTGCCCGGTGCTCAGCAATTGAGCGCCGGAAATCACCGTGACCTGGGAGGTGCTGTGTACTGGCGTCGACGGCGAGAGTACGGAGGTGCGCGACGTCTGTCCGGTAACACTGATTTGCTCAGGTGAGGAAACAGCACGCAAGGCGCTCCGCCTTGACTGGACCGGGGCTCGTGCGTGGCTCATCTCCGAGGCCGATATTGCGGCCTGCGAAGCATGCTTACCGGTCGCCTTATGGCCAACGTGCCTTACTGGCGCAGCACCGAATGCTGCTGATATGAGCGCAGAACTGGCAAGGCTCATATTACAAAAGAGGATAGCCTTAAAACCGATACGTCGAGTCATTTATCGACCTCGCACTCTGAAATCCAGCTGCGCTGGTGTTCCATATGATCACGTGTTTATAATATATATAAATCATATATATTCCGGATTCGCAACATAATACGTTTCGATCAAGCATCCGAAAGGTTCGAAAAACTCCCCCGGTTTTAGGCTCAGGAGCGGCTCTGTTGCACAAATCGCAGGGCGGGATCACTGGTTGAGTGCAGGCTGGTAGCCTGATGGGACGAGCGAATGAACCGAACGATCAAGGAAACAACCGTTAAACGATTCCATTATGACAGCCATGAGCAGTTGAGGACGCACCTCAATGACTTTATCGTCGCGTATAACCCGAATGAAGGCTCAAGACCCTCGACGGTCTCGCGTCCTACGAATACATCTGCAAGACAGAAACTTCAGAACCAGAACGATTCATCATCAACCCAACCCATCAAAACACGGGACTAAACACCTACGGCGTGTCGTCAGTTAAGCCCTGAGTGTGGCACGTGAGGGTTGTACTTTGTGTCTGCGTGTGCGGATTGTTTCCCCGATTTTGGTGGAGACAGACAAATGCGGCGATACGGTTTGCGCGACGACCAGTGGGAGCGGATAAAGGATCTTCTCCCCGGTCGTGAAGGTCATCTTGGCGGCACGGCAGCGGACAACCGTCTGTTTGTGGAGATCGTTCTGTATCGCTATCGCACGGGCATTCCATGGCGTGACCTTCCGGCCCGGTTCGGGGGCTGGAAAAACGTGCATCGCCGTCTGCGTCGCTGGTGCGAAAGCGGTGTTATTGAGAAGATCTTTCATCATCTGGCCGCCGATCACGATAACGAATACATGATGATCAACGAGCATTTGTTCCGCAACATCGCCCACGCTCGGACGGTCATCGACGCCTGGCGTGCCGACTATAACGCCGTCAGGCCCCACACCAGCCTCAATGGCATGACGCCAGAGGCTTTCGCTCAACATGCCATAACGGCATATAGCAACGCACAGACCCCAACTTAAATCCGTGGGCATGTTCTGGGCAGGGTCACTCGACCGCAGCAATACCGCGTCTGATGTCTGGGCCAACACCGCCTACCGCTCAAAAGCCAATGAAGCCTTCATGGAAAAGCAGGGCTTTGTCTCCAGGGTTCATAGGAAAAAGCCGCGTCTCAAGCCCATGCCCTGTCATATCCAGCGATCCAATGCGGGCAAGTCCGTTATCTGGTCTCGCGTTGAGCATGTCTTTGCCGATCAGAAATCACAGATGGGATTGTTCATACGCACCGTCGACATCACACGGACCACCATGAGGATCGGGCTAGCCAATATCGTCTACAACATGCGCCGCTTTATCTTCCTGGAACGGATCAGTGCGACCGCGTAGCAGCTCAGCGGGGCAATATCTCCACACGGATCAAAACGCAGAGAAAAAGTTACCCTGACAACCATCAATCAAATCGTCATAGCCCTGAAATCAGGAAACAGGAGTTCAAAAAAACGGTTCTTCCATCCCTCCAACTTATTCCTATAATTGAAACTAAATTATATAATGTTTTTAATAACGAAATTAACTTGACATAAATTCACTTTTTTATCCTAATTTGTCATAGAAGTTGCCGTTAAGACAATTTCCCCTGTGTTTTCCACCATATTCGATCTGATGGCGTGCTGTTCATCATGCAAACGAGGCTGTTGCTATGAATGTGAGGGATCTGGAATATTTCATTGCGGTTGCGGAATGTGGTTCGTTTTCGAGAGCATCTGTGAAGCTTGGCCGGCCCCAGCCGGCGTTGAGTCGCCACATCCGCGATCTGGAAACAGATTTACGTGTTCCTCTGCTGTACAGAAACGGAAGAGGCGTCGTCGTCACTCAGGCGGGAGAACTATTGCAGCATCTCGGCTGGGCAATCATCCGTCAGATACATGATGCACGCGAAAAAGTTCGTGACTTCTCATCGGATCAGCTAGGCTCCGCAGCCATCGGTATGCCAGCAAGCGTCAGCGCCATTCTGCTTGCGCCTCTGGCACGCTCCCTGCGCACAGCCCACGCTCAGGCTGAACTGCGTTTTCTTGATGGTTGCAACGGCGATCTTCTTCTGGCGCTCGGCGGCGGGTCGCTGGACATCGCTCTAATCTATGATGCGCCGGGAACAACACATCAGAATCTTGAAGCCCTGTTCAGCCAACCTCTCTATCTGATCGAACGGCACTCCCCCGACAGTGAAGTGCTAGAATTCGGTGACGATGTTGAAGCGGCTGAACTTGAAAACATCCAGCTCGTACTGCCAGGCCGTCGTCACGGACTGCGCCAGATCGTGGATGCATGGGCAAGCCGCAATAACCTTGAACCGCATGTGCAGTTTGAATGCGATTCCTATTCCGCTATTCTGCAAGTCGTCGCATCCGGTCTTGCCGCGACGCTTCTCCCGGCCGCTTCACTGCAACGGGAGATATTGTCCGGACAGTTCAGGGCACGGCTGATCACAAAACCTGCTGTTTATCGCACGATTTCTCTGGCGACATCGCAGAGCAAGCCTGTGAATGCATCCCTTGTGGGATTGATAAAGCAGTCGGTCGCGAGCCTCAAGGACGAATTCCTCTGGCCACAGAATGCGATAACTGACAATCCAATACCCCGGAACGTATCTGTGCGGATGGCCCTTGATGAGATCAGACCAGTGACATAGGTCTTCAATCAGCACTTTTTCTGACAGACAATCATTATTGGCATGTTACGACCAGAGAATGTGATCATAACATGCCACAATATTTTGTTTTCAGTATGTTTATGTAACCGGGCAAGCCAACCGATCACATCATGCTCTGGCACACGCAGAAGCCTGTCGGTTCCCCGAACCCGTCAGGCTGAAAACAGGCCATCATGAGGTTCGGAGAAAATTTCAGTAATATCCGACAGGATTACAGTGAGATGCGGATATATTTGGCCTGACCGGATGCTCCGCGGATCGCTGTAACCTCAAACTCAACCTTCAGGTCATCCCGCGCCAGCGGCGTATTGGCGAAGGTAAGTGCCGGATCAATATCTTTAAACACTTCGCCAAGGACAGCAGCGACTGCGGGTGCATTTGCCCGGTCCGGAACATGGGTGATAACCCGGACGATGTCGGCGAGAGAGGCATCCACTGCTTTCAGAGCACCTTCGATGTTCTGCAGGGCCTTGCGGGCCTGCATTCCCGGATCGGCAGAAATTTCGCGCGTCTTGTAATCTATACCCGCTGTATTCGCTACGAATATCTGGTCACCGACCATTACAATTCTGGAATAACTATCCTTTTCCTCATACATGCTGCCAGATTTAACCTTGACAATTTCCACCATGACTACCTCCGTCTGTTTATACACCTGATATTTGCTTATATCGAAATATATGTCTCAATATAACAGATATTCCTCATCGTCTTGTCATCCGATTTCAACAATCAGATTGAGGTGGGGTTCAACCACCGCCCTGGTTCCGGGAGGCAGCACCGTCGTTGCGTCCATCTGTTCGATGATGGCAGGACCGGCGATATGGTTGCCGCATTTGAGCAGTTTCCTGTCATAGAGAGGACAGGATACAAAACCCTTCGTTTCCGGGAACCAGACATCTCGCTCCCCGATGATGGCGCCCGTCGCATCTGGTCCGACATTCTCGAACGCAATGAACGAAGCCTTGTCGACCCTCCCGCTGGCCTCTATGCGAAACGTAACGAACTGCGCAGGATCGGTCTCGGATGCGAAACCATATTGCATCTTGTGCGCCGTCACGAATCCCGAAACCATCACATCAACGGACTGCTCCGTAACGGTCGTAGCCGCATCCGGCACGTCCACCGATAATTCGTAGTTTTGACCAACATAACGCATGTCTGCGCTCAGCTTGATGCGTCGGTCGTCATCGGGCACGGATTCCTGCGCAAACCACTCTTCCGCCTGCTCCATCAAGGTCGCGAAAATCCGCGACATGGCACGATGTGAAGCGGAATTCGCGGTCATAATCCGGGTCGCAGAGAAATCTGCGCGCAGATCGGTCAGAAGAAGGCCAAGAGCACACATGACACCGGGGGTCAGCGGCACGATCACGCGCTTCATGTCCAGTTCCCGCGCAAGGCGCACGGCATGAAGCGGACCTGCACCGCCGAGCGCCATCAACGCATAATCCCGGGGATCATGTCCCTTCTGGACGCTGATCACCCGCACGGCGCGCGCCATGTTCGCAGTCACGACCGAGAGAATCCCCTGTGCCGTTTCCATGACGTCCATGCCAAGCTCGTCGGCCAGAATCTGGATGCGCTCCAGAGCCAGATCACGCCGAATCGCCATTCGTCCGTCCAGTAGAAACAGCGGATTGAGAGTCTGCAACACGACGTTGGCATCCGTGGTGGATGGCGTGAGGTTCCCCTGATCGTAGCAGACAGGCCCCGGAAACGCACCGCAGCTCTGGGGACCAACCTTGAGGAGCCCGCCATTGTCCCGATAGGCAAGAGAGCCACCACCTGCGCCGACCGTGTGAATATCGAGCATCGGCGCCTTGACGGGGTAGCCGTGAACTTCCGCCTCGCCCGTGAGGCGGCAGACACCATCCTTCAGAAGTGCGACATCGGTGCTGGTGCCTCCCATGTCGAAGGTGATGATGTTGGGAATACCGATTGCCTGACCAATCGCCTGTGCTGCGACGACACCCGTTGACGGGCCTGACAGCACCGTCCGCACCGGTAGTTCACGGGCGAGATCAAAACTGATCACGCCGCCATTCGACTGGGTGATTCGCGGCGCCACAGCCAGACCGAGTTCCTTCAGACGAGCACCAAGCCGCGCGATATAGAGTTCCATCACGGGGCCTAGATATGTGTTGACCACCGTTGTCGACAGACGCTCGTATTCGCGAAATTCCGGTGCCACCTGATGACTGGCGCACGAAAAGGCTTCCGGAAACTCCTCCTGAACGATCTCAAGCGCACGCTTTTCATGGGCCGGATTTACAAAAGCGTAGAGAAAGCCGATCGCCACTGCCTTGACGCCTGCTTTTTTGAGGGAGCGCGCAGCTTCTCTCACACTCTCTTCGTCGAGCACCGTCTCAACGGTACCGTCATGCCGAATCCGTTCCGGCACTTCAAAGCGTAAAGCTCGCGCAACCAGTGTTTCGGGCTTGTCCGCCTGCGTATCGTAGAGACTTGGTCGCTGCTGACGACCGATTTCCAGGAGGTCCCGAAAGCCATCCGTCGTAATAAGACCCGTCAGCGCGCCTTTATGCTGGATGACAGCATTGGTGCCGACCGTGGTCCCATGTCCGAGAAAACTCACATCGGGCGGTCCGGCCGAAACCGTATCCAGCCCCTCGGTTACACCGGCAAGAATGCCGCGGGACGGATCGTCAGGAGTCGAAGACACCTTCCAGATCGAAAATTGTTTCGTATCTACATTATAAAGGCAGACATCACAAAAGGTGCCTCCGGAATCAACCCCAAGCCTCCAGGCCATAGTCTGCTCTCCAACTCGTATTCATTAACACTAGACCTAGGCTACAACTGTGAAAGCATGAGTAATAAGACGGGTTTTGAAATATCAGCTATGTAGAGACAACTGCCGGAGAGCGTGTCACGAATTGTGATGTAGCACGGTGGCGTGCTGAATTTCAGGGACCGGTAATCATGGCGCCTAAGGTTGACCTCATTCAGTCAGACGATCAGATGCCCCGTTCTACACAGGTTGTTGTGATCGGCGGCGGTGTGATTGGAGTAACCACGGCATTTTTTCTGGCGCGTGCCGGTGTGCCGGTCGTACTTTGCGAAAAGGGGCATATTGCAGGCGAGCAGTCGAGCCGGAACTGGGGATGGACCCGCGTCATGGGACGGGACGAAAGGGAACTCCCGCTTGGCCTGCTCAGTCTGGACCTCTGGCGGCAGATGAATGAACTGACCGGACGTGAAACAGGTTTTCGGCAGTGCGGAATTCTCTATGCCTGCGACGATCAGAAGCAGCTCGATGAATTTCTGGCATGGAAAGATATCGCCAATACCTATCAGGTCCGCACGGTTGTCACCGACGGCGCGAAGACCGCAGAGATGGCGGGCGGCTCCCAGCGCCTCTTCAAGGGTGGATTGTTCTGTCCGACGGACGGACGCGCGGAACCCACGAAAGCGGTGCCCGCCATCGCGCAGGCAGCCCGTGAACATGGCGCTGTCATTCTGGAACATTGCGCAGTGCGCATGCTGGACAGAAAAGGTGGCAAAGTCTGCGGCGTGATCACTGAACGAGGTTCCATCGCCTGCGACACTGTCGTCCTGGCCGGTGGCGCGTGGTCACGCCTGTTTGCCGGTAATGAGGAACTCGACCTCCCTGCCCTCAACGTGCTCGGCAGCGTCATGCGAGTGGATAATGTCGAAGGCGCTCCGGAGGAGAGCGTCGGCGGAAGCGACTTCGCATTCCGCAAGAATATACAGGGAGGTTACAATATAAGCAGGCGCAACGTGAGCGTGTCCGACATCACGCCCGACACATTGCGCCAGTTCACGAAATTCATCGGTTCCTATCTACAGACGCGAAAGGAACTACGGCTGCGGGTCGGGCGACGTTTTCTTGATGAATGGCGTATGGCCAGAAAATGGACGGCAGACAACGTGACGCCGTTCGAACAGATACGCACGCTTGATCCGGAACCATCGCACAAATATCTCAATGAGGCAGTTCGGATCATCAAGCGTGATTTCCCCGCATTCCGGACAATGCGCGAAGTGGAACGCTGGGGAGGTCTGATCGATGTGACGCCGGACGCCGTTCCCATCGTTGGACGTTCGAAGAGAATTCCCGGACTGGTGCTGGGCGTCGGCTTTTCCGGGCATGGTTTTGGCATCGGACCCGGCGCAGGAAAGCTGCTTTCCGAAATTGTCGTGAACACACGTACCTCCGTCGATCCGACCCCGTTCGCTTTCGAACGTTTCGGTCGATAGCGCATCCCTCCCCATGAACAACGAAACAGGAAAATACCCGTGATGACAGGTTTTGATCGCAAGTCGCTTGATCCCGTTACCGTGGAGATCATCGGAAGCGCCCTCTCCTCCGTCGTTGACGAAATGGGAGAAGCGCTGGTCCGGACAAGCTATTCCACGAACATCAAGGAACGGCGGGACTGTTCGACCGCGCTTTTTGACCAGTTCGGCCATACGCTGTGTCAGGCAGAACATATCCCCATGCATCTCGGTTCGTTCATCGAGTTCATTCCTCTTGTCATGGCGCGCTACCCATTGGAGGACATTGCTCCCGGCGACGTATTTATCGGCAACGACGCCTATCTCGGCGGAGGAACACATCTGCCGGACATCGTTCTCGCGGAGCCTATCTTCGTTGAAGAAAAGCTTGTCGCGTGGGCCATCAACACGGCGCATCATTCGGACTTCGCTGATCGCGGCAATGCTCATATCTTTCAGGAAGGAATCCGCATTCCACCTGTGCGCCTTTATTGTTGCGGCACGTTGCAGCAGGACATTCAGGATCTCATTCTGCTGAACTGTCAGGTTCCGGACGAGCGCGTTTCCGACCTGCGAGCCCAGATGGCGGCAAACCGGCTCGGTGTGAGCCGGTTTGGTATCCTGTGCGAGAAATATGGATCGGATGTCGTCGTCAGCGCCGGACTCGAATTGCAGGACTATGCCGAACGCAAGATGCGTGCGGGAATCGCCACGATTCCGGATGGAACCTATACAGCCGGGGATCTTTTCGAAACCATTGATCACCCGGAACCGATCAAAATCTCCTGCGTCATCACCATCGCCGGCGACGAAATGACGCTTTCATTTGAAAGTCCGAAGCAGGTGCGCGCGAATTTCAACATGACACGCTCAGCGCTTCTTGCAACCGTCTATTACGCAATCAAGGCCATCGTCGATCCCTCAATTCCGCCCAATTCAGGTCTCGCACGACCTCTGCATGTCGAGGCGGAATCAGGTACGATCCTGTGCTGTGCCCTGCCTGCGGCCGTGATGGGGCGCATTTCGACCTGTCAGCGTGTTGTGGACGTGATTACTGCGGCTCTTGCTTCGGTCTGCCCTAAGACGATCACCGCAGCGTCCAATGGCTCGGTCGTGTCTGCGACATTCAGTGGCAGTCGACGTAGCAGCAACAAGTTCTGGATTTATCTGGAAACAATCGGAGGCGGAAACGGCGCCCGCTACAACAAGGACGGTCTGGACGGCGTGCAGGTTCACCTCACAAATACATCCAACCTGCCGATCGAGGCGCTGGAGACGGAATATCCGCTGTCAGTACTGCGCTACGAACTGGTCGATGGTTCGGGAGGCGCCGGTAAATTCCGGGGCGGCATGGGACTTCGCCGGGTCTACCGGGCCGAAGAGGAATGTCAGGTCGCAATCAGCATGTCGCGGCTCACAACGGCGCCATGGGGTCTGCACGGTGGCGGCTCAGGCGGAAACGCACAGATCCGTTGCACGGCGCCACTGACGGCCGGAAACGCCATGCTGGCTCCGTCTGATATCGTCGAGATCGTAACGCCCGGCGGCGGCGGTTATGGTGAGCCGGAAGCAGCCTGAGGGAGACGTTCTATTATGTCGCAAGCCAAACGCTCCCCGTCCGCAGGCCGTGTTGTCATGATCTCCGGAGCGTCCCGCGGCATCGGGGCGGCGATCGCATCCCGGCTTGCGGCAGATGGCTGGCTGATCAGCGCAGGACTGCGAAATACAGCAATGGCGTCTCTGGGAGCGCCTCATATCGCGTGTTTTCATGACGCGACCGATCCAGCTACAGAAGCAGCATGGGTCCGGGAAACGCTCACCCATTTCGATCGTATCGACGCCGTGATCGCCTCTGCAGGCATCTCGATCCCGGGGTCGATACTGGAGACCGATGATCAGGATCTTGCACAGATGCTGCAAATCAATGTCCGGTCGCCGACACGACTGGTGAAAGCAGCATGGCCTGCTCTCGTGGCAGGCGGTCAGGGGCGCGTCGTGCTTCTGTCGTCGATGTCCGGAAAGCGTGTGAAGTCACCACGGTCTTCTACCTACGCCATCTCCAAGTTCGCCGTTACGGGTCTTGCCGCGGCAGTGCGACGCACGGGGTGGGCGGATGGCATTCGTTCAATCGTGGTCTGTCCCGGCTACGTTGCGACTGACATGACCAGCAAGGTGGCAGGATGGCGTCCTGAAGACATGACGCAACCCGAAGATATCGCCGCCATGGTATCGGCTACGCTCAATCTGCCCAACAACGCCAGCGTTTCCGAACTCTGCTTTACCTGTCAGGACGAAGATATGGCATGATCAGGATGGACGTGGCGATTTTTCAATGATTGTGAATTTTTCACGGAGCCGATTTGCACCGCCGACCAATATCCGGGTGATAGTCGATGGGCAGACCGTACCGGCGCTGGCAGACGAAAGTGTCGCCGCCATTCTTCTGAGAACGTGTGACGGAGCGACAGGACACGACCATGCCGGGCGACCACGCGCACCCTACTGCATGATGGGCATCTGCTTTGAATGCGTGGCGATCATTGATGGTGCGGCCTCACTTCGGACCTGCCTGATCCCCGCACGTGACGGGATGAGTATCCAGCGTCAGAACGGCCCCTGTCCTCTACCGGATATCTCCTGCCAGGGACAGGCGAAAAACAGTGGCTAAGTCTTTTGATCTTGTCGTGATTGGTGCTGGTCCTGCCGGAATCAGTGCAGCCCTTGTGGCTTCGAGTGCGGGATTGCACGTCGCGGTTTTTGAAGAGCATTTCGCTCCCGGCGGGCAGGTCTGGCGCGGCATCGACGGGCCGGCAGCAAGGATGTGGTGGCGGCTTCCCGGCGTCACGGCACGCGAGGCCTCGCGCTTTCTGACTCGTTTCCGACACTCTGGCATCCATTTTTTCTCTCAATCACGAGCGTGGGAGATCACATCTTCCGGACAGGTTCTGATCACGGACGTCGATGGAAATTCCTTCACACTGACATCACGTAAAATCGTACTCGCCACGGGAGCGCAGGAACGGACCGTGCCTTTCAGAGGCTGGACACTTCCCGGCGTGATGACGGTCGGGGCAGGACAGATTCTGCTCAAAAGTTCTGGCGTCGTACCTCGTGAACCGGTCTGGCTCGCGGGACAGGGGCCGCTGATCGCGTTGTATGCGGCACAGCTTCTTACTGCCGGTGGCAGTATCGCGGGAATTCTACAAACCGGTGCACCAGTATCCTGGGTTAGAGTGTTGCAGACCCTCCCTGAAGCGATATGGCAGTGTCCCGGACAGATCGCAAAAGGTCTGGTCCGGCTGGCAAAAATTCACTTCTGTCACGTCAGGACCTTCCGTGATGTCAAAAAGATCGAGGCGCGTGGCTCCGGGAAACTCGAGGCAGTTTCCTTTACGGATCACAAAGGCATCACGCATCATGTCGATGCCGCGGTTCTGATGGTTCACGAGGGACTGATCCCCGGAGTACATCCTGTTCTGGCCGCCGGTGGACGTGTGGAATGGGACGAAACGGAGATGTGTTTCCGGCCCATCCTTGATGACTGGGGTGAGTCCACTGTACCGGGTCTGTTTGTTGCCGGGGATGCTGCGCGGATCGGCGGAGCGGATGCGGCACTGCACAGCGGAGCTCTTGCCGCCCTGCGTATCGCGATGCAGACCGGACATGCTGACGAGAAAGCTCTGGCTACGAAAATTCATTTTCATCGGAAGAAGTTTCGTCAGGCAATGAGCGTGCGGCCACTTGTCACCACGCTCTCACGCTTGCGGCTGGAACAGCTTTCTCCAGCGGATGACGTCATGATCTGCCGGTGCGAGTCCGTGAATGCCGGGACAATCCGCCGCGCCGCCCTTACCGGCTCCGGCATGCCGGATCAGGTGAAAGCATTCACACGTACGGGAATGGGCGCTTGTCAGGGACGACAATGCGCATTGCCGCTTTCAGTGCTGCTTGCTTCGACTCACAACAGAAGTATTGCGGAACTGGGATTGTTTCGTGTACGCGCACCTTTCAAACCTCTGAAACTTGGTGAATTGGCCTCTCTTTCGCATGAAAGCGATATCCAGTGATCCACACAATTGATGTCGTGGTTATTGGTGGCGGCCTGCACGGGCTGTCCTGCGCCCTGCAACTGGCACGGCGCGGCGTTTCGGTCACCGTGCTGGAACGTCGCTGGATCGGACGTCATGCATCCACCGCCAATGCCGGTGGTATCCGGGCCCTGAACCGCGACCGGCGGGAACTCGACCTGACACTCCACTCTCTGGAACTGTGGCGTAGTCTGGCTGATTCCCTTGGTGAAGATTGTGGTTTTCAACAGGTCGGGCAGGTCCGTATCGCTGAAAATCCAACTGATCTTGCCCATGAAGCCCAGCGTGTAAACAGTCTGCAACAGGCCGGGTACACACACGAAGAGATGCTTGACAAAGCATCTCTGTACACGCTGCTGCCATCGCTTGCCCCTCACTGTTCTGGCGCTTCCTATGCGCGGGATGACGGGTCAGCCGACCCGCATCTGACCGTCAACGCGTATCGCCGCGCCGCTGAAAGCGCTGGTGTATTGCTGCTCGAAGGCCGTGGAGTGAATGCACTTGCTTCAGAAAGCCTCGAATGGCGTGTTGATACCGATTATGAGACTTTTGTCGCCGCATCAGTCGTCATCGCAGCGGGCACCTGGAGCGCTGCGTTAGCGGGCTTGGTTGGGGAGAAAGTTCCTGCGGGCGTAAAAGCATCAATGATGACTGTGACCGAACAGGTCAGTGAGTTTTCCGGACCGGTCATTGGTTGTGTCGGAGAGGCGCTCTCTCTGAAACAGACGCGGACTGGTAGCCTTCTTATTGGCGGAGGCCTGCAGGGGCAGGCGGATGTAGAAAAAGAACGTACATATGTGGATTTTCACGCACTGGCGACTGGCATGACCACGCCTCTCCGTTTGTTTCCACAACTCGCTGGAGTACGGATTGCCCGATGCTGGACAGGGATCGAGGCACGAACCCCAGACGATCTACCGATTATAGGCCCCTCCTCACGATTGCCCGGAATATTCTACTGCTACGGTTTCTCAGGACACGGCTTCGCTCTTGTTCCTGTTGTCGGCGCCATTATTGCCGACATGATCGTTGGCGAAACATCTGTTCATGAAAAATGGCCCGTGAGCGCACTCGGTATCGGGCGCTTTGAACATCGAAAGGAAGACACGAATGAAAGATGAAGGCAGTATGGCTGAGGCAGTTCTTCCTTACAGAGACGGAATCAATCGTGAAACTCGTTTGTGCATTTCTCTTGCTGGTCGACCGGGTAATTTCGGCACACGATTTCACAACCACCTCTATGGCCGTCTGGGTCTGAACTATCTCTACAAAGCGTGTACCACAGACGATATTGGTGCCGCCGTGAAAGGCATTCGTGCACTTGGGATACGTGGCGCGGGAATTTCCATGCCATTCAAGGAAAGCTGCATCCCTTTCCTTGACGATCTGAGGGAGTCCGCATCTGGTATTCGATCTGTCAATACAATCGTCAACAATGATGGACATCTCAGCGGATATAATACTGATTATTCAGATGACATGTCTGACATCAGAGCAGTCTCGCTGTTTCGCAAACGTCTGACGTGAACCGATAAGTTCGAACATTCTTAACAATAGTTTTCGAAAAATATTTTCTATAATTGAAAAAGTTATAGTCTATTTCTCCGCTCGCATGATTATCCGACCAAACATCACAGATGGAACCCATCCTCGGCACCATGAGGATCGAACGGACTATTGCTGACGAGTACCATCAATCGTTACCTGTCAAAACTGAAAGCAGATTGCCAACATATCAATCGATGGTTCTTCATTTCACCCCTTTGTCAGGTTACAAACGCCACATTAATGTATGAACAGGAAAAAATTCTGTTTCATGGTCCGGCATTCTCATAATAATGAAATATTTCGTCCATGTTCTTCAAGATCTTCTCAGAAAGATGATGAGACACTCATCACAACTGTCAGAGGTGCAGCAAGGAAATACGCAGGTGTAGAGGCGGCTACGGTATTGCCATTTGTGGCACGGGTCGCCTTGGCATTGGGTGTTATAGTGCTGACACCTCCCAGATAAGCTCCATTGTTAAGATTCATAAAATTGAGACGAAGAGTGGGCTCCTGCAAAACCAGCCACTTTGGAAAACGATAGCCAAATCCAAGGTCAACGGTTTTGAACGCTGGCATCGACTGATCGTTCATAAAAGTCGAGTATTGGGAATCGACCCATTTGAACGAGAGATTGGCGAAAAATGGACCGTGATTATAGTTCATTCCTATTGTTGCCATGAATTTCGGACTCATGACAGCTATCTTTCTGGCTGTTGGCAGATATCCATTGGCAGTTTTGAAATCATTATCCATCGTTGCGTGGAGATACTGCCCATTGATGTAAGGTGTCAGACCATACATAGGTCGCAGGGCGACTTCTGCGGTCACACCACGAATGGTCTCTCCGCCGGCGGAAATAGACGTATTCGTTGAAGCACCATTGATGAAGGCCTGTGTGGTGACCTGATGGTTCGTCAGATTAGCATTGAAAAGCGCGACATCCAGATTGAAGAGGCCATAGTAACGAAAACCTATTTCCTCACTAATCGTATATTCCATCGGGTTGGAGTTCCTGCCCTGCTGACTGATTGCGCCGGTCGACGTGTTGTAGATGTTCGGATAGGTCGAAAGCGGAACAGGCGGACGCGCATTCGTCATGCCGTTGATATAGACCTGCATTTCTTTGTTGATCTGATAGGATATTGCGACACGCGGCATAGGTTGCGTGATTGCCTGTGAAAAATGGTTTTGCGGACCGGACAGTCCATTGGTTCCGGATATATAGAACATCATTTCCCTGACCCCAGCCGTCACCTTCAGGCGATCATTCAAAAATGTCTGAGTATCAGAAATATAAAATTCGTTTATGTCTGTTGATACTTTGTATTTTGTTCCGCCAATGAAACTGCCGTCAGTAGCCCGGAGAAGACCGCCACCAACATAGCTTGATGCATTACCGTTAATGTCCAGAGGTGTCACACCGGAAATAGCATCCATATTCCAGTGATCGAACCAGTAACCAAATGTCAAATGATTGGTTCGGATCGGATCATATTGGAGGTAGGCATTTACACCTTCCGCATATTCTTTCTGTACAGTATTGGCTAGCGCATCAAACTTTCCGTTGACCAGTGTTACGTCATTTGTGTCGATCGTGACCTTCCGATCACCGGCATAAAGCGAGGATGGAGAGAGTGAGGTCTGTCCAGGGCTATTCGAGAAATTCCAGTGAAAATAGGGAGTAACATGCAATTTCAGATTTTTTGCGATAGAAAACTCGTTTTGGAACGAAATAAGCACACTGCTCCGGTGATAGATGTAGTTTTTCCAGTAATTCGTCGTCTTTCCGGCAGTATAGGTCGAGGAATAATTACCAGCGGAGTAATTATTATCGACGGCAGCCGCAGCCTCATAGGCGGCGAGGGTATACGGGTTACTACGCGCGTTTTTCCAGTCATTATAGGACACGAAGAGGCTGCTTTTCCCCCAGCCATTCCATTCCTTGAGCAGCTTGAAGTCAACATGCGTTCTGTTGCTGCGCCCTGAACCCGCGAAAAGATCGGCGGCCGTGTAGGACGCGGAAGCGAAAGCACGGACACCCGACTGACCGAGATAGCCGCTCTCCAAACGTCCAAACACCCGTTGCGAACGGTAAGACCCGGCGGCATAGGACAGCATGCCGCCAGCTTTCTTGGACGGATCTCGCACGGTCTCGATCATTTCTCCGCCAGAGGCGGTCTGCACGGGATCATTGATGCGCGAGGTGCTGGCAATCAGCGTGATGTCAGAAAGATTTTCGTTATCAGCATAAGTTTCCGAATAGGGAAGATAATAGGCCTGATCGACACCAGGCGCACCCTCAATCGTCCAACCCAACTGATTCTGCTGGAATCCGCGAAGGCTGATCGTGTTGCGGATACTCAACCCGAAAGCATCCTGCGTACCATAATTGACGCCTGGCATGGCTGCGATGAGTTGCAGAGGAGACGCAATAGAAGATTTCCGGGCAATAGCCTCTGCCGTGATGGAGCTGGTGGCTTCCGGTGCCGTCTGTCGCTTCATGAGACCGCCAGCCATCCGATGCATGCCAGTGACGTGAACCTGCTCAGGATTCGACTGCATGACCGTCCTCGTTGATCTGGTCGTTCGCGCCTTGGAAGGTTGGGGAGGTGTAACAGCTGATGTTTTGGCACCCAAAGGAACGTGTGTCGCAACACTTCGAGTACTCTTCGATTTCATGGACGCGGCCAAGGCGACCATTGGCGTGAGCATGCAGGATGCCAGCAGAAGAAAAATAGTCGGAAAGCCGCTTGAGTTTCGTAATAGTCTCATTGAAAATCTCTCCATTTCTAAATCTGATAGAATGTTAACCAGCGATATTTCTCAAGTTTATCGCACGCGCCCTGCCAATTTGCCGACGCGGTTCACATCTCGTCGGCAAGCCTGACTGTCGTTTTGTGACCGAAATATATCTCTGATAATGCCGCTTAATGAAACAATATAACTGATATTCAGAAGGGCCGACCCGATGACAGCTTCAAATCCCGCCATGCCGGTTTGGATAGCACCTTAAGGCGAGATAGCTGATATATCGAATTCGAAATTATTTGATCGTGTAGAACCAAGAGAATGTTCGTAATGTAGTGACCGAAACCAGTCCCCGGTCCTGGGACCAACGTATCCAGGCATTAGATATCAACCAGCGAACAATCGGTCCCTCATCATTAAAGGATCTGGAAGGTGACGACTTTGCAGGCAACATGCGACCATGGCCCCAGCACAGTAGCTGGCACCAAAGAACTCCCCAGGGCATCGGAAGACCAGAAGGGAAAATCGTGGCTGATTCTTTTTGGTCTGATTGCGCCGATCAATTTTCTCATGTCGCTGGACAGGCAGGCCATGACACTTTCCGCTCCTCGCATTCAGGGGCAGTTCGGGTTTTCTCTCGTCGAAATATCGATGATTATTTCCTGCGTTCTCTGGACATATGCCGTCCTTCAGGTTCCGACCGGTATATTGGTCAACCGTTTTGGGCCGCGTATCTGTCTGTTCGCAGGCTGCCTCGCATGGTCTCTCGCGACGATCCTGACCCCTTTCGCCGGATCTTTTCTGGGTTTCATGCTTGTGCGGCTTTTCATGGGAGCGGGCCAGTCTCCTGACTGGTCATCAAGTATCGTGACAATCAACAACTGGTTTGCTCCCGGACGCCGCGCCAGAGCAAATTCCGTTCTTCTCGCATTTCTTTACTTGGGCTCCGTGGTCGGTGGACCGCTGACTACACAGATTACAGAACGCTATTCCTGGAAACTCAGTTTTTTCGTCTATGGCGTGGCCGGTGTGCTCTGGAGTATTCTGTGGTTTGTCTTTGTCCGGGATCGTCCGGCTTCTGCGCCCCTTCCCGCTCCTGACCTAACCGGAAAACAGGACAAAGGCTGGCTTCAGTTTACCCGCCTGCTCGGCTCCACCCAGTTCTGGGCCATCGGGTTGCATTATATGTGCCTGCTGACGATTCAATCGTTTTTTCTGGTGCTTATGCCATTCTATTTGATGCAACACCGCCATATGAGTTACACTTCCATGGGATGGCTCTATTCCATGCCTTGGCTTTTCCTCTACGTTTCGGTTTTTGTCAGCGGAATGATTGCGGATCACATCCTCAAACGCACGGGTTCCATATGGTGGGCCCGCACGCCGATGGGGATCGTAGGGACACTGTGCTGTGGTGGACTGGCAGTCGTTGGAAACCTGATTGACAGCACAACCCTGATGATTCTGGTCTTTAGTTTGGCTCTGGCCTTTTCCGGCTTATCCCAGATTTCCATCTGGACATCCGTTCAGGACCTTACGCGGACTCAGACAGGAATGCTTGCTGGCTGGACGACCTGCTGGGGCAATGCCGCGAGCGGTATCGCCCCGATCGCCATGGTCTATATCGTCAAGCAAACCGGGAGCTGGAGCGCCGCGTTGAGCCTTCCGCTCGTCGCTGGTATCATTGGAGCACTGTGTTGCGCCTGGACTCATCCGGAACGCACGATCAATGCGGAGAATCCCCGATCATGATCCTGAAGAATCGGCTCTCGGCGAATCTTTCTGAATCCGAGGATGAAAAACTGCGAGTGGATAATATCGGGCAATACTCGCAAAATTCGGATCGTGCCGCATTGGTGCTGATCGCCCTCGGTGAGTGTGGAAGGCGCGGGCTGGCGCTCAGGGATCTCGCTGAAATCGTTGGGGCAGAAAAATCTTCCGTTCATCGCACACTCCTTGCGCTCCGCAAGCACTCGCTCGTGACGCAGAGCACACAGCGTGGACGTTACCGTCTTGGACCGGCCGCTTTCTCTCTGGGACACCGCAGAACGACACCTGTGGAACGGATTCAGCAATGGAAGCCGTATCTTGTCGCACTGGCCAAGGAGTTTCACGCTTCGGCATTTCTGCTCGAACGTTCAGGACTTGATGCCATTATCACCGACATGGCCATCACCGATAGCGCATTGCCAATTCTCGGAAGCGATGGACTCGGTGGTCGTCTTCCACTTGGATATGGCCTCGGAGGAATGGTGATTCTCGCCTGTCAGGAACCGGACAACCGGATGGCGATCATCGCTGCGAACCAGCATCGCTATGGCGAGCTCGGGCTGGATCTGGAAAAAATTCATGAATGCATCGATCAGGTGAAGAAACTGGGCTACGATTATCGCCGGAATGCCGTCATCAACGGCGTGTCGGGGGTCTCCATGCCGATCCGTGAGAGTGACGGCAGTTGCTCCGCAGCCATCACGGTCTCCAAACCAACAGCATCCATGACCGAAGACGATGCTCATCTACTCATCACGAGACTCGGTACCTCTATCGCCGAAAACGTGTAACCGTCTCCCATATTTTTATAAATCAATAATTTTTCGATATACTTCCCATTTTGCAAATTTAACCTCTGTTTCGTGTGGCGATTACTTTTCCAAGTCTCATCAGAAAAATACCGCAGTCTCTCCATATCACCATGCCTGTAACCCAACAATCATGAAACAGTAAGTAAATGCATTTCTACGGCATGAGCGACTTTTTTTGATTATGTCTTTTGATATGACAAACTCTGTCGCATCTTATTCTAAAAGTCGATCTGCTATATCAGGTATTCCAGAACCGGATGGCGACATGACCACAGGCGATAAGATAATATCGTCCCAATAATCGAGGAGACAATCCACATGGTCAAGCAACCGTTTCTTTCCCTCAACGCGGGCATTGATATGCCGCAGGTTGGTTTGGGGGTGTGGCAAACTCCCCCTGAAAAGACAACATCGATCGTGCATTACGCCGTCAATGCAGGATATCTGGCAGTCGACACGGCATCAATCTACGGGAATGAAGAGGGGGTAGGCGAAGCACTCGCAGACCGGCCTGAGATTTTCCTGACCACCAAGTTATGGAACGCGGATCAGGGTTTCGATTCAACATTGCGAGCGTTCGACCAGAGCGTTCTGAAATTACGACGGGATGTCATTGATCTTTACCTGATTCATTGGCCTGTTCCAAAGAAAGACCTTTATGCCGAAACCTGGCGTACGATGATCCGTCTGCGTGATGAAGGTCGTATTCGCGCTATCGGTGTCTCCAACTTCACTGCGGACCAGATCAAAATCCTGATCGCCGAAACGGGAATTACACCCGCCATCAACCAGATTGAGCTTCACCCCGAGTTTCAACAGCATTCCCTGCAGGATTTTCATAAGCAACATGGAATCCTTACGGAAGCATGGAGTCCTCTTGGACAGGGTCAGACACTGAACAGTCCTGTCATAGCGACCATTGCGAAAAAACATGAAAGAACCGCCGCGCAGGTTATCATCCGCTGGCACATTCAAAACGAATTCATTGTGATACCGAAGTCTGTCACTCCGTCGCGTCTGGACGAAAATCTGGCAGTATTCGACTTCAAACTTGATGATCAGGATATGGCGGTTATCGCGCGTATGGACCGAATGAACGGACGGATTGGTCCTGATCCAATGACAGCGGATTTTTAAAGATGAAAGAATTGAAAAACTCTTGCTTAAATCGATTAGCCTTATTTCTGAAGACAACGGCTGATGATTCCGCTTTCTATGTGATGAATTTTGCTCTGCGCCTGGCATCAAAGAGGGGTATTTCGCTCGGATTTTCTAGCCCACGGCGCTGATCCGCTCAAGAAACAGCAAGCGGCGCATGTTAAAGACGATATTCGCCAGCCTCATCCCCATCGTCGAGTAATTGCTTGAGCCCGTCTCAGCCAATCCCCAACGGTGCATTCCGCTGTCCAACATCGCTCGATACGGTTGCAATGGTTGTAAAGAGCTCGGCCGTGCGGGATGAACACCTTGCGGTTCCGTTTTGCCTGAGTGACAGTCTCTGCGTTCATGACAGCAATCTGTTCGCGGAACCAATCGGTGTCACAAGCCTTATCGGCGATTACCGCGCCCGCAGTCTGGCCCTCTAACCCATCTTATTCACGGGATTGAGTATTTTGCGTGAATTTTTGGGTTTTTGTGGTTTGGACGCGCGGGATCGCACCGGATTGAGGTGGCGTCATTCTGAAACGGTGGATATTGGAATATGTGTGTGTTGGTGAGCGATGGCACCCCACTCACACCCTCAATTGAAGCAGCGCCAACTCACAGAGATGTAGTTAGACAACCAAAAAGGGCGGTAACTATTTGGGCCCATCGTGGGCCCACCCTGATGTGATATCCAGTTGTATCCAGTGACAGTTAGTGATATTAAATACTATGTTATCAACATGTTGATCAGAACAACCCAGCTATTTAGCTACTACTTATCGCCCTCTCACGGCGGCAACAGGGGTTCAAATCCCCTACGGGACGCCATTGATTTTATTGGATTTTTTGGTTTCCATTACCTAATAATTAGGTTTTTTGCGCTATTTCTGCGCCATCCATCTAAAAATGGTGGGGGTGTTGGATATGTCTGAAGCAACCTCAAAATCCGAAAATCGAGACCCAGCGACAGGCAGACCTCTGCAAAGAGGAATCTACTATCGCGGTCCAAAGCAATACCAGGCTCGCAAGCAGATTGACGGAAACCCGAAGACGGTTGCGAAGTGGAAGAAGCGCACTGCGGTCGGTGATTTGCCGACCGGCCCCAAAGACGCGCATTCGACGGTGCTGAGCATTGAGGATGAGGCGATCATCGTTGCTTTCCGCCGTCACACGCTGCTGCCGCTGGACGACTGCCTCTACGCACTCCAGGCGACGATCCCGCACCTGACGCGATCATCCCTGCATCGCTGCCTGCAACGACACGGGATCAGCCGACTACCCGAGGTGACGGGAGACAAAAAACCCAGGCGCAAGTTCAAGGCTTATCCGATTGGCTATTTTCACATTGATATTGCTGAAGTGCAGACTGCGGAGGGTAAGCTGCGCCTGTTTGTCGCGATAGACCGTACCAGCAAATTCGCCTTTGTCGAACTGCACCGGGAAGCCGGAAAAATGATTGCCGCAGGTTTTCTGCGGAACCTGATCGCAGCAGTCCCTTATGCCATCCATACAGTTTTGACCGACAACGGCATCCAGTTCACCAGTCAGACACGGCATAAATACGCCTTCCACCCTATCTTTGATCGGGTGTGCGACGAAAACGGTATCGAGCATCGGCTGACAAAGGTGAAGCATCCATGGACCAACGGCCAGGTTGAGAGGATGAACCGCACGATCAGGGAGGCAACAGTCAAACGCTTCTATTATGAAACACATGACCAGTTGCGTCAGCACCTCGCGGACTTCGTCATGGCCTGCAATTTCGCCCGAAGGCTCAAGACGCTACGCGGTCTCACTCCATATGAATTCATTTGCCAGCAGTGGGAAAAAGAACCATCACGGTTCATACATAACCCGCACCATCAAAATACGGGACTAAACAACTAGCGCATCAGGTCGGACCAGATCGCTGGCGAATGGACGAGAGCGCGGAAGCCACGCTGCGGGAGATCAGTGAGCGCAATGATATCATCAAGCGCATTCATCGGTGTCTGACGGAGCAGAAGACCGACCGTGCCACGTCCTCCTGGGTGCTGGTGGGGGAGAATATCACCGATCCCGTCATTGGACGACATGAATTTTTGTTGTCAGTCCGCCTCGTGACCGTCCGATGGCCTGATCTGCGCCCCCTTTTTCAGGGCGCCCGGACAATCGTGCTGTCGATCATCATGTATTCGTTGTCGTGATCTGCTGCCAGATGACGAAAGATCCTTTCAATCACACCACTTTCGCACCAGCGGCGCAGACGGCGATGTATGTTTTTCCAGTCTCCGAAACGGGCAGGAAGGTCACGCCAGGGGATGCCTGCACGATAGCGATACAGCACGGCTTCCACAAACAGACGGTTGTCCGCCGCAGTGCCGCCAACATGACCTTCCCGACCGGGAAGAAAATCCTTTATCCGCTTCCACTGGTCGTCGCGCAAACCGTATCGCCGCATTCATCCATCTCCCTCAAAACCGGGGAAACAGACACCACAGGCAGACAGAAAGTACAACCCTCACGCGCCACACTCAGGACTTAACTGAAGACACGCCGTAAGCTTTGTTGGCGACATATTTTGCCTGATAGCGAGTCATTCGGGGCAAAATGTGTGATTAAGGTGCCTTTGAGTCTACAGACTATAGGTATCAAATCAATTACCAAAACCACCATTTCCGAGACCGTGGTTGAGCTAATTTTTGCGCGATTTCGCGCCAATGGTCGCGGTCGGATTCCACAGCTTCGCGGCGTGCCCGCTCGCCCTCAAGCTCGGCCTTCACGCGGACCAGTTCGATCGTGTCCGGATGAGGTAGATCGACGAGGTACGTATCGTTCGCGTGCTTCATGGCGCACGGGATTTGCCACAGATATTTGACTCGTAAAGTCAGGATCTCCCGTGAAATCGCGTGCAGCGGTCGTCAATGACGATGAATTTCGATGCCATCACGACGATCAGAATGTGGGTGCGATTATCAGGTGTGACCCGTCGTTGCGACTGGCGGATCCGCGACCTTGTCGCCGGCAGCCACCCGGCGACGCTGTATCTGGTGGTGCCGCCGTCGGATACACCGCAGTCCACGGCGGAAGATCGTTCGGCATCGCCCGCCAGGCAATACCGTAACGGATCACATACCGAAGACCGTTGAACAGTTCCCGCAGATCATGATGCCGTTGTTCCGCGTCTTCTTTCATCAGAAGAAGATACGGGATAATCAACAACCATTCTTCATCGCTGATATCAGAAGGATACGGTTCTGACGTGGCAGGCGGGCGGGGGCAACCGCAGGCCGCGTATCTGACAGGGTGCTGGTCACCCGACGATACTGCCATCGACGCGCAAATTCACCCGTGATCCTGCCTAAGACATAAATCCTTCGATTCTACCGCAGATTTTTCGATCATACGTACGGTGGCTTCTGCGTGTCGGAGCGCGCAGGAGGCGACGATCGGGGAATGGTCGTTTTCAGAGGGGGTCAAAAACGACCATCCCGGCAGTGCCACTTCCTGACAGCCTTCCTGTGTCGGGCCGTCCCTGTCGGACGCCTCCACGAGAACGACATCATCATGATCCACCTGCCTGCTTCCATGCCGCCGCGTCTGCTCCGCACCACAGAGGCGGGGCCGCGCCGTTCGATGCCTATGTCACCGAGGCCGCCACGCGGGCAAATATCCCGCCCGCATGGATCACGGCGGTGATCGACGGGCGCGTGCATCATATCGCCGAATTGCCTCTACCAGCCGCCGTAGTAGGCGCCGTAGCCTGGTCCGGCGGGCATGACCGCGTAAGGAGCCGGCACCACATAGACTGGCGGCGGAGGCGGCGCGTAGATCACACGAGGCGGTGGCGGTGAATTCGCCATAGCCATCCCGGCGACAGCGCCCAGAGCCATGCCACCGATGATGCCGCCTGCGAGGGCGCCACCACCCCAGCCGCCACCATGATGCCGCCACTCACGACCGGGGCCGCCGCCCCAGCCACCACCACGAGGGCCACCACCCCATCCCCATCCGCCGCGCGGACCACCGCCCCCCCAAGGCTGGGCATGTGCAGGTGAAGGCAGCGCGGCGGAGCCGGCTACAAGGCCGATCAGGGCAGGAATGGCGACGAAAGAGCGAAAATACTTGTTCATGTCATGTGTCCCGGATCATGAGCGGAGCGCGAAAGCCACGCTGGTTATCCTTTTATGAGACGCATGAAAGCCGGTTTTCGTGGCGAATTGTGGGCGAATTTATTGCCGTTGCCACACGACGACATGAAAACTGTGTAATGGCGGCTGCATCATTCTGTGCCGCCTATCCGTGCAGATCCTTCGCAGCGGCTTCAACAAGCGCCACATGCTCGGCGGGCTTCACCTTACGCCAAAGAGCCTTGATCCGGCCATCAGCGCCAACAAGGAAAGAACTGCGCTCCATGCCGAAATAGGTCCGCCCGTACATCGATTTCTCAACCCACACGCCATACTGATCCGCCAACGCGTGCTCAGGATCACTGGCCAGAGGAAATTCCAGACCGTATTTGTCCGCGAACTTGTCGATTTTCGCTACAGGGTCGGGGCTGACGCCAATGATGGTGAGGTCCAGCTTTCCCAGAGCGGGAAGGGCTTCCTGAATGCCGCAGGCCTGCGTGGTGCAGCCGGGCGTATCCGCTTTCGGGTAGAAATAGAGCAGGTAAGGTTTGCCCGAAAGATCAGCGCTCGAAACCTTGCGGCCCCTGCTGGCTTCAAGAGTGAAATCAGGGGCAGCATCGCCCACCTTGATTGAATCTGTGCTCATGCAGCAAGCCTGCCTCAGCGGATCAGATGCTGCAACCTGATTCAGAGACAACGCCATTCCTGCGGAGCGTGGCGACTCAGGGGCCGCGACATCGTCCGGATCAGCCCGGGTCTGCGACAGGACCGATCAACTGCGTGAACAGTCCCCGCACGGTCTCCGCCAGCCCTTCGATTTCCTCCCGCAGAGTCGAGACCCCCGGCACATCCATCGTCCGACACAGCAGGTCCAGCGTGGCGGCGGGCAGTTCCTGAGCCGGATCAACAGGCGGCTTCGGCCCGCACAACAGGCGCAGAACACTTTGCAGACTTCGCCACCGCTCATCCGCTTCAAGCAGAATGGTCGCCTGTTCCGCAGACAGCAGACGGGCTTTGGCCAGCCGTTCAAAGGCCTGTGAGGTCACCGGAGAGCGCACCCGCGCAGACGCCGATGTCAACTGAAGCGCCTGCGCGATGAACTCCACCTCCATCAGGCCACCCGGTCGGCGTTTGATGTCCCACGGGCTGGAAGGCGGCAGATCGCGGGCAAGGCGGGTCCGCATGGCGGCGGCGTCTTCCCGGACCTTCTCTGCCGGTCGGCGTGCGTCCGGCGAAAGTGCCGTCCCGATTTCTTCACGCAGGGATTTTTTCAGACGGGTCCGGAGGCCGTTTTCTCCCGTGATGGTGACAAGCCGCGCCCGAGTCAGCGCCATGCGCTCCCATGTCCAGGACTCTTCCGCGTGATAACGGCGGAAGGCGGAGAGTGAGACGGCGACCGGTCCCGCAGCGCCGGACGGACGCAGACGCATGTCCACCGGATAAAGCGGTCCTTCCGAATCCGGCGCGGTCAGGGCACCGATAAAACTGTGCGCCAAGCGGAGATAATATTGTGACACGGTCAGGGTGCGGCCATCTCCTTTGGACAGAGCCGTGCTTTCGGTCACATGGTCAGGATGGTCGAAGATCATCATCAGGTCGAGATCGGAGCCGGCCATCATTTCCCGCGACCCGGCTTTGCCCAGCGCAATGACGGCGATGCCGCCACCCTCGACCTTGCCGTGACGCGCCCGATGGGCCCGGAACACGCTGTTGAGAAGCGCCGTCATGACCGCATCCGCCACATCCGTACGCTCCTGCGCCGCCGTGTCCTCGTCCAGACGCCCTTCCAGCCGGGCGACGGAAAGACGGAACTCCTCGGCGCGAACGACAGGACGCAGGCGGGTGACCAGCAACTCGGAATCCGGCTTTTCCGCCGCCAGCAGACGAACCTGTTCCGGAGCGAAGGTGGCGGCAGGGGGCAGGTTGACCTCCTCTTCCTCCTGAAGCTCCAGCAGACCTTCCAGTGCGGACGGACTGTCCGCCAGATGGTTGGCAAGGAAGGGGGAGGCATCGAAAATCGCCGCGATCCGGTCGATCAGCGCGGGGTTGCGTTCCAGCAGCGAGAGTAGCTGCACTCCGGCGCGCTGCCGCGAAAGAAGCGTGTCGAAATGGCGCAGGCAGGCCAGCGGATCGCGTCGGGCGATGAAGCTGGCGAGCAGGTCCGACATCAGCCCCCGCAGCAGCGCGTGGGCGCGGTCCGAACGCAGCGCCCGGCGACTGTTGCCGGCCCAGTGGCTGAGGATCGTCGCGGCGTCGTCACAGCCATCCTGCGGAAACCCGAGTTCCCCGAGACGCGCGGGCAGTTCATCCGAGCCGAGATCGAGCAGGGCTTCCTCGGGACGGATCTCACGAGACGGGGTGCTGAAATGCTTCTCGAAAATCCGCCGGGCCGCCCGCATCTGCGGCAGCAGGTCCAGCGCGAAGTCTCCCGCGCTACCATAACCGAGGAAGACCGCCAGCGCGTTGAAGCGCTCTTCCGTGTCCGGAAGCTGATGGGTCTGCTGGTCGGCCCGCATCTGCACCCGATGCTCGACAATCCGCAGCAGGCGATAGGCGCGGGCAAGAGTTTCGGCTTCCTCCCGCGGCATATGACCTGAGCGGGCGAGGGTCCGCAGCGCGCCGAGCGTGGTCGGATCGCGCAGGCTCGGCGTCCGGCCACCCCAGACAAGCTGCATCGCCTGCGCGACAAACTCGATTTCGCGGATGCCGCCTTCGCCAAGTTTGACATTGTGACCGAGCAGCCAGCGGACGCCTTCATCCGGGTCAGTCAACATCTTGTCAGCCATCTTCGCCAGCCCGGCGCGGCCCGGTTTGCGGTGCTGGTCGATCTTGGCTTTCATGACGTGAATGTCGTCAATCAGGGCGAAATCGAGATGACGCCGCCAGACAAAGGGGTGGATGGCGGTCAGGAACTCGCGCCCAAGCCGGATGTTTCCCGCGACAGGCCGCGCCTTGGTCATGGCGGCGCGTTCCCATGTCTGGCCCAGACTTTCGTAATAGGCGATGGCGGCGGGCAGCGAGACGGCGAGAGGTGTTGCGGAGGGATCCGGGCGCAGGCGCAGATCGGTCCGGAAAACGTAACCATTCGCGTCGCGTGCTTCCATGAGACGCACAAGGTCGCTAGTCATGCGGATGAAAGTCTGCCGGGCCGTATCGGGGTCCGCATGAAGATCCGCGTCGAAAAGCACGACAAGGTCGATGTCCGAGGAGAAGTTCAGTTCGCGCGCCCCGAGTTTCCCCATCGCCAGCACGACATAGCCACTCCCGCGTGTGGGACGGGCCGGATCTTTCAGGGAAAGCCGTCCCCTGTCATATGCGGAGCGCAGCAGATGTCTGACGGCGGCGTCCAGCGTGCTTTCGGCGAGGCGCGACAGCGTTTGCGTGACGGTTTCCAGAGACCAGAAATCGCCGATGTCGGCCAGCGCGCAGGTCAGGGCGATCCGGTTCTTGGCGTCGCGCATGGCGCGGGCCAGCGTGTCATGGTCGATATCCGGCGGCAGGGAATCAAGGGCGTCAAAGGTGGTGTCCGCAAAGGCGTCCGGGCCGTTGAGAATCAGGGTCTCGACATCGACGGGATTCCGCAGCGCCAGCTCGGTCAGATAGGGACTGTTGCCGCCGATGGCCGCCAGCAGGGCAGGCACACCGGGTTTTTCCAGAAGGGCGACATCGAGTTTGGCGTCCCGCCAGCGCTCGGAAAGGTCGTCCAGAAACCGCGCCAGAGCTTCAGGGGCAGCGGGATCCGGCCATGCAAGATCCGGCCAGGAGAGCGTGCGTCTGCGGCCCCGCCAGCCTGCACTCCCGGCACGGTCGGTGGATCTGGCGGCGGCGGAGGGAGGAACCTCCTGCGGCGTGCCATCGTTTGGACGCATTGCCCCCTTTTCTGGAGGCTTGCGGTCCGTCAGGGAGCGGATCTGGGAAGAAGAGGTGCGTCGCGACATGGGCTCTACGGAATGATCGGACGGACAGGGTGGCGGTGATGGACGGGTCCGGTCAAGGCGAAGCTCAGGGCGGGGCGATGCGCGGACGATCTGAAGCCGCTCGGGACACATCGGCTCGAAAGTCTGCTGCGAGCCGGCGTGTCCTGAAGGGCGTCATCTGGACGGCGACCGCTCTGGTGGGCGTGCCGCTGCTGGCTGCTGGCGGCCTGATGGCGGCCATGATGGCGGGTCCGGTCAACATCTCTCCGCTGCTCCGGTTCGTGCTGCCGGTCAGGATTGTGGGCGGCGTCAAGGGACAGCCCCCGAGAGGGCGGCTGGATATAGGACACGCCTCTCTCCGATGGACCGGACTGCTGGACGGATTCGGCTCACCGGTGCGGCTTGAACTCCGCGATGTGACCATCCTCGATGCGACCGGCAGGGTGGCCGACCGGATTGATGCCGGGGCCATTGCGCTGGACGCCTTCCCGTTGTTTCACGGGCGTCTTGCCATCACCGATTTCAGTTTGACCGGCGCGCATCTGGCTCTCAGGCGGGACGCGCAGGGTAGTGTCGATCTCGATCTTCCCGGCCAGCCCTCCGGCGGCAAGGGCGGATTTCCCGATATTGATGTCCGGCATCTCCGGCGACTGGCTCTTGCAGGGACGCATGTGGTTCTGGTCGATGACCATGATCACAGGACCTGGACCGTCGATCCTCTGGATGTCGCACTGACCCCGGTTGTGGTGAAGCACCGACACGGGCTGGTGGGCTCCATAACGGCTGGTGTGGCGGGCGAGAGTGCGGGCGCGCCGGTCACGGCGCATCTGGCGGCGCAGGGTTCGCTGACGTCGGCGGGGACGCTGCACTGGCATGTGGCGCTTGATCCACTGACGCCGTCCGGTTTCGCCAGCTTTGCACCGCAACTGGCGGCGGCCCGGGCGCCCGTGGGACTGACGGGAGACGTCACGCTGACAGCGGCAGGACGGTCATGGTCCATGCTGCCGAGCGATGCGCTGGTGAATATTGCCCTTGGCGCCGGAGAGATCGATGCTGTCGGCTCCACGCTCTATCCTGCCGAAGGAAACGCGGCGCTGCACATGACGTTCGGGGATAGGACCGCAACAGGCTGGCCGGCGCATCTGGATGTGCGGGCGCTGTCCGTGCAGCTTCGTGAGCCGCCTGTTCCGGCGGGGAGCGGGACGCCATCCTCACCGGATGTGGGGCCGGATATGGGTATGTCCGGCAGCGTCTCAGCCGGTAAAAGCGACGGGACTACAAAAAACGTTGCGTCCCATGAGGCGGCCGTATCCTTTCCGCCCCCTCAATTGACGGCCAGCGGGTCATTTGACTGGGGTAATGTCGCGAATGTCGGCCTCATGAGCGGGGCCGCCGATCTTGCGCTGACGCCGGTGTCGTTCACGGAACTCGGTAAATACTGGCCTGCGCTCGCTGCGAAGGGCGCGCGTCGCTGGGTCGGGCGCAACATTACGGCAGGCACGGTCAGGAACACGCAGGTGCACCTGAAGATTGGTCCCGATGCAGCAGGCCGTGTGTCGGGGCTGACGGGAATTTCAGGAGGGCTTGACGCTGAGGGGATGGAAATCCACTGGCTGCGTCCGATTGCTCCCCTGCACGATGTTGACGCGCATCTGGACATCACCAGCCTGAGCACTCTGACCCTCTCTTTCAGTCATGGCTGGCAACCTGCGACCCGGACCATCAAGGCGGTCGGAACAACGGGAAGCGGCCGCCTGACGGTGCTGCCCGGCGGCATGGTCATCAGCGATCTCGACAGGAAGGATCAGACTGGCGCCATTACGATCGGGCTGGCCGGAGATCTGCGCGACCATGTGGCGCTGCTGTCCGAGCCCAGGCTGCATATCCTCTCCCGTCATCCGCTGCCGTTCACGCACCCGCAGGGCTCCGGCGTGGTGCATTTCACGCTCACCCTGCCGCTGATTTCGAAAGTCTCGACGGACGACATGACCCTCGACGGCCATGCCCATCTGACCCATGTGAGTCTTGAGCATGTGGCGATGGGACGGGGAGTAGGCGGCGGCACGCTGGACGCCGACGTGACCATGCACGGCATGAAGTTCGTCGGAGCGGGAGCGTTCAGTCACATCCCGGCGGATGTAAAGGGAGAGGTTCTGTTCGATAGTGCGTCGAGAGGCCAGATGATCGATCATATCGTGACCAACCTGCATCTGACGCCTGACAACGTTACTGCCGCAGGAGTTCCCGTTGCGCCCTACATGTCGGGGCGGGGCGAGATGAAAGTGGATTATGCCGCGATCAAGGACGCGGATGATCAACTGATGCTTGACCTCGATCTGGCCGATGCCGGAGTTCACATCCCACTCTGGAACAAGGAGACGGGCCATGCGGCGACAGTGCATGCCGATCTTCTGCTGGACGGGGGGAATGTTGTCGCCGCGACGGGCGTCCGGGCAAAAGGGCCGGACCTGAATGTCAGCGGCGAAGCTCATTTCCCGGTGGGACAGCCGCCCGAACTGGTGATCCCGACCTTCCAGATTGGCCGTTCAACCGGTTCGGCCACTCTAACGATCCCTGCGCTCGCCATGCAGCCGGTTTCAGTGAAAGTGCGGGCGCAGACGCTCGATCTCAGTCCTCTGGTGGAAGGGTCTCCGGAGAAGCCCGAGCCCGTAAAGCAGTCGACCACCCTGCATGTGCCGGAGGCCGCCAGCGGGCGTGTTCAGGGGCCTCCGGGGCGGCCCTGGCTGATCGATGCGACGGCGGATCAGCTTTATTATCGTCATGACCGCATGCTGGGCGGCGTGAAGGCCGTCATCGATCATAACGGTGTTCGTGTGGACAGGATGAAACTGTCCATTACGGAGCCCACGGTTGCGAAAGTGGAGATCCTGCCGCTTGGCGACAGCCGTCGGCTGACGGCGGATGTGCCGGATTTTGGCGTGCTGCTGAGTCACCTGTCCATCACGGACATGGTGGTCGGGGGACATGCACGGTTTGAAGGCAGGTTTGACGATACAAAAGAGACCGCGCCCTTCCGGGGCAATCTGAGGCTGTCTCCCTTTACGATCCAGCACGCGCCGGGCGCGCTTCTCGTGGCGAGAAGCCTGTCGATCTATGGCTGGCTCAATTCGAAAGACACGTCCAGATTCGAAGTGACGCGGTTCGAGATGCCGGTGACGTTCGCGGACGGCGTGATGCACATCCATGATGGTCGTGCCGGAAACGGTGCGCTCGGGGCCACACTGGAAGGTCCGGTCAATCTCGATACGGGAACGCTCGCTCTGTCCGGCACCATTGTGCCCTCTTTCGCGATCAACACCATTCCCGGAGAAATTCCGGCGCTCGGCAAACTGTTGTCCCCTGAAAAGGGTGGTGGACTGCTGGCTGTGAAATTCACGCTGGACGGCAAGGTTGATAAACCGGATTTTGCAGTCAGTCCGCTGACCATCCTGCTGCCCGGCGTGCTGAGAAACCTGTTTTAGAGCCGGGCTTTCCCCGTTTTTTCAACATGAGCTTCCATGAACGATCGTGAGGAAACAGCTTTCCGACCGTTCCTGGGGGCATCCTGCTTCAAGGGCCTCTTTGCCCTGCCGGGTCTGCGGCCTTATATGTTCCCCCGGTGATGATAACGGTGCGGGCAGACAGAATGCCGGTTCGCATGCACGACAGGGAGCAGATCATGTCGGAAATACAGGGCGAGACGAAGGATCAGGTGCCGGTAACGGTGCTGACGGGCTTTCTCGGCGCGGGAAAGACCACACTGCTCAACCATATCCTCACGGCAGAGCACGGCCGGAAATATGCTGTCGTCATCAACGAGTTCGGGGAACTTGGTGTTGACAACGACCTCGTCGTGGATGCCGACGAGGAAGTGTTCGAGATGAATAACGGCTGCATCTGCTGCACGGTGCGCGGTGATCTGATCCGTATTCTCGGCAGTCTGATGAAGCGGCGTGCGAAATTTGACGGGATCATCGTCGAGACTACCGGTCTGGCGGACCCCGCACCGGTCGCACAGACATTCTTTGTGGATGAAAACGTGCGGGAAAAGACCCGCCTCGACGCCGTCGTGACCGTGGTGGATGCCTATAACGTGCTTCAGACGCTGGAAGAAAGTTCCGAAGCCGTACACCAGATCGCGTTTGCAGATGTGATCATCCTCAACAAGACCGATCTTGTCGATGAAGCGAAGCTTGCCGAAATCGAGGCGAAGATCCGTCAGATCAATGCCTATGTGAAGATTCATCCTGCTGTCCGCAGCAATGTTGCGCTTACGGATGTGCTTGATCAGGGTGGATTCGATCTTCAGCGCGCGCTGGAATACGAACCGGATTTTCTGGAAAACACCGAGCATTCCCATGAAGAAGGTGTGACAAGCATGTCGTTCCCGGTCAGCGAGCCGATTAATGAAGCCCGCTTCCACGCCTGGATCAGCGCCCTGCTGCAGGAGCAGGGCGGGGATATTCTCCGGTCGAAAGGTATTCTGAACTTCGCTGGTCATGACGACCGTTATGCGTTTCAGGCGGTTCACATGATGGCGGATGGTGATTTCATCGGCCCCTGGAAACAGGGCGAGAAGAAGGAATCCCGGCTGGTGTTTATCGGGCGCAATCTGAATCGTCCGCGGCTGCGTCGTGGTTTTGAAAGCTGCCGGGCCTGAATGGCCTTTTCATATAGATATTCATGGAAGAGGTCAGGATGAGCGATAAGTCAACACTCTCCGGGATTGTTGGGGAACGGGGAGTCGAACAGACTGTCGAGGGGCATATCACGGCCTGTTCCGCCTCACGCGACAATAGCCGTTTCGCGTTTGCGACCGGTGAAGGCGATCTGCTGATCGTGCCTCGGGAAACGCTCCGTGATACGGCGACGTGGACAACGGTTCAGGCCCATGACGGACCGGTTCTGGCGCTTTCTCCTGATGTGGCGGGCGCAGGTTTTCTGTCTGGTGGTGAAGATTGTCGCCTGAAGCGGACCGTCGGCGATACCCCGGAAGAACTGGCGAAAACCCGCCGCTGGATCGAGCATGTCGCCTGCTGGAGTGATGGCCGCAAGGGGACCATCGCGTTTGCTTCCGGCAAGGAGGTGCATCTTCGTGAAGCTGACGGCACGACCGCCCTGCGAACGCTGGAGCATCCCTCGACGGTTTCCGGCATTGTGTTTGACGCCAAAGGCAAACGGATCGCTGCGTCACACTACAATGGCGCGTCCATGTGGTTCGTGAATTCCAAGGACAGTGCAGCGAAAGTTTATGAATGGAAAGGCAGTCATATCGGCATCACCATTCATCCCGCTGGCGAGGCGCTGATTACGTCGATGCAGGAAAATGATCTGCATGGCTGGCGGCTTTCCGATGGGCACAATATGCGGATGAGTGGTTATCCGACCAAAGTGATGTCTTTTGCCTTCACCAGAAACGGCAAGTGGCTGGCGACAAGCGGAGCGGATAGCGTGATCCTGTGGCCGTTTTTCAATGGCGGACCCATGGGCAAGCCGCCATCTGAACTGCCGGGCATTCCGGGCGTGCTGTGCACGCGCGTGGCCGCGCATCCTCAGCAGGACGTTGTGGTGGCTGGCTTTGCCGACGGCGCGGTTCTGATGATGGATCAGTCTTCGGAGCGGGTGCTGCCCGTGTGCCCTGCCGGAGGTGGTTCAGTGACCGCGCTCGCTTTCAGCAGTGACGGCTGTATCCTTGGATATGGAACCGAAGACGGACGGGTCGGGGTCGTGGATCTGACAGCGCCAGCCTGAAGCACGAGGGGCCTGACGCACCGTGGGTAACAGCGCCGTTTGCGTCAGGCGCCATTTCGATAGCTGGCATGGGAAGGATGCAGAGTTCCGGGTGTCGCCTTTTTCAAAAGGCGACGTCTCTTGAAACTTGTTAAGGCAAGTTCTCAAGCAGATTTTAAAGTATGTTCTGATTGTATCCGACATGGAAAGATGAATGGCTCATCTTTATGCTCCAGTTTTCCTGAAGAAAACTGGAGCGGGCGATGGGATTCGAACCCACGACCCCAACCTTGGCAAAATTGGCAGAACCATACGCCGGGGTGCGCCTGACTCCCATAATTTACTATAAAACAACATATTACATGAAATCTCCTACTCCGTAATGCGCTCGGATTTGCTCCGGTTTTCGACCATCTGCTTACAAAATGCTTACATTCTGTCGCTACCCCCGATAATGTAAGCAGGAAGCACGGTGACGGGGAAGCCCCATGGCGAAATTGACGAAACGGGCTGTCGATGCCCTGAAGGCTCCAAAGCAAGGGCAAGCGTTCCTTTGGGACAGCGAGTTGCGAGGATTCGGTGCCAGAATCATTCCCTCTGGCTTGAAGACCTTTATCTTGCAATATCGCAATGCCGACGATCGCAGCCGTCGCATTGCGCTTGGTCGATTCGGAGCCATCACCGTCGAACAAGCCCGTGATCTTGCGAAGATCAAGCTGGGCCTGCTCGCTCACGGAAAAGACCCGGCAGCAGAGGTCGAGGTGCATAAGGCAATCACGGTCGCCGCCCTTTGCGACTGGTATCTCCAAGAAGCTGCGGCCGGGCGGATCATCGGACGTCGGAACCGGCCGATCAAAGCCTCGACGCTCGCGATGGATAAGAGCCGAATCGAGACACACGTCAAACCGCTTCTCGGCAAGAGGCTCGTTCGCTCGCTGAAAGTGGTTGATATAGAGGGAATGCAGGCCGACATTGTGGCCGGCAAGACGGCCAAGCCCCGCAGCACCAAGCGAGGCGGCGCCACGACGGGCGGCCCAGGTGTTGCCTCGCGAGCGGTTTCGACTCTGCAAAGTATCCTCGGTCACGCTGCGCGCCTTGATAAGATTGCTACTCATCCCTGCCAAGGCGCGCGACGGCTTGCGGGAAAGAAAAAGCAGCGGAGGCTGAATATCCTCGAAATTGGGAAGCTCGGCGACGCCATGCGACATGCTGAGCGTAACGGTGAAAACCCGATCGCACTAGCAATCGTACGCTTCCTGCTACTGACCGGCTTCCGAATTTCCGAAGCGCAAGGGATGCGGCGCGCATGGGTTCGTCCCGAGGGCGGCTATATCGACTTCGCCGACACCAAGAGCGGCGCCCAGATTCGAGCCATCGGACCGGCCGCAATGCAGGTTCTTCAGAACCAGCCGATCCGTAAGGAGTCGCCATATGTCTTCCCGTCCGATATCAGTGAAGGACATTATACAGCGGCGAAAGCCTGCCTTGAGAGACTCTGCGCTTCGGTCGGCATCGAGGATGTCACGCCACATACTCTGCGGCACACCTTCGGCAGCGTCGCAGGTGATCTCGGCTTCTCCGAATTAACGATCAGGGCGCTTCTCGGCCACGCCGCGCAAAGCGTGACCCAAGGCTACGTGCATATCGACGAAGCCCTGAAGTTGGCCGTTAGCCGCACCTGCGACAAGATCGCTTTGCTGTTGGATGGAGCGAAGAAGGCGGGCCGGGCTGAGGGGCTGGCAGCGTGACGGCATCGGGGGGACCAAAGACCACTTGCGGCCGGAATACCTCGCCGACCGGTTTCAGTTATTGCAGTTAAGGGCGCACGCGACTGGATGCGTAGGAGAACCCGTCGTGGCAAGCCACGTCGTCACGTTCGCCGGTCTGTCCGACCAGGACCGCAAGAAGGTCGCCCCTCTGCCGAAGCTGGTAGAAGGCGATCGTTTCGAGTTGCATGTCCGGCGCCGGAACGGGCAGGATCAGACCATGTCCTTGCCGCCGGCGGCAGCCAGTGCCGTCGAGGCATTGATCGACCACCTGCTCAACGGCGAGCGGGTGGCGGTCCTTTCGGAAGATCAGGAATTAAGCCCCACCGAGGCGTCCACCATCCTCGGTATCTCCCGACCGCTCGTCGTACTGCGGATGGATCGCGGCGACCTTCCGTTCCGCTATATCGGCAAGCACCGCCGCGCGTCGCTCAAGGACGTGCTGGCGTTGAATACGGAACTCGATGTTCGGCAGAAGGCCATGGAGGATTTGGCCGCCGACTCCGAGAATCTCCATCTCCATTATGGCATTTAGTCCCGTTGTCGCAATCTACGACGCCTGTATCCTCTACCCGTTTCACCTTAGGAACATCGTCGTCCAGGCGGCGGCGGACGGTCGATGCGCGGTGGACCGACGCGATTCATGACGAGTGGATACGAAACCTTCTGGCCAACACGCCGGACCTTTCGGCCGAACGCTTGGCGACTACGAAGCAACTCATGAACGCCGCGCTGCCGAAGGCGACAGTAACCGGTTACGAACGTAAGCATCCGGAGAGAGCCGCGGGCGTAATCAGGCTTTGATGGTATTATTGCTATGGTGAAGGGTTTTCCAGTGCCATGGCAGGAGTTCATGGAGGCGTGGATTTGGCATATCGTTGATACGCGCGAGGACATCTGCGAGCCATGCTTTGGGATCGACAAGGTTCAGACGGGCGGTGACGATCAGGGAATACATGGCGGCAGCGCGTTCTCCGCCCCGGTCTGACCCGGCGAATAACCAGGCTTTTCTGCCGAGGGCTATCCCACGGAGCGCACGCTCTGCGGCGTTATTTGTGAGACAGATGCGCCCATCATGTAGAAATCGTGTGAACATATCAGGTCGTCTGAGAAAATAGTTCATGGCCTGTGCAATGGGATTTTTTGACGACATGCGTTGGCACGTGTCACGCATCCACATGAACAGATCCGCTACCATGAGAGCACTGCTTTCCTGACGGACGGCGAGCCGATGCTGGTCTGGGGTGCCGTTTATCACACATTCAGCCTCGAAGATGGCGTCGATCCGGCGCACGGCCTCTATGGCAAGGGGGGCTTTGTCCTTTTCTGCAATTTTGAACAGCCCCCTTCGTCCGTGCGCCCAGCACCCTGCAGACACGACAGGTGCAGGCTGACGACCCGGTTTTGCCAGAGCGTTATATCCGGCATAGGCATCGGATTGCACGATCCCCGTCCAGCCCGAAAGATGATCGACAGGATGTTCGCCCTTGCGGTCCCGTGAATAACGGAACCACACGGCTGGCGGTGCTGTGCCTCCAAAGGGGTGATCGTCGCGCACATAATTCCACAATCGACCGGTGCGTGTTCGGCCCTTCGCCAGCACGGGCACGGTGGTGTCATCCGCATGCAGACGACCAGCTGCCAGCACATGGACCCGGATCAGCGCGTTCAGAGGGGCCAGGGTCGCTGTGCAGGCTCCCACCCAGTCGGCTAACGTTGACGTGTCGAGATCAATCCCTTCGCGTGCAAAGGCATCACTCTGCCTGTTCAGCGGCAGATGCTGGAGATACTTGTCGCACAGAATGCCCGCCAGCAGTTCTGGCCCTGCACGCCCCCGTGAGATCGGGTAGAAAGGCGCTGGTGGCTGGGTAATGCTCTCGCAGTCCCGACAGGTGAACTTCTCCCGCACCGTCTGGATGACTTTGAACTGGCGTGGGATCACTTCCAGCGTCTCAGTGATACTTTCGCCCAGTTTGCTCAGGCGCATCCCGCCACAGCACGGACACTGTGTTGGCGCAGGAAGAACCATCCGTTCGCGTGGCAGGTCGGCGGGTAAGGGCTGCCGCCCCCGGTTATTCCGCGGTGCTGTTGCACGGACAGCGAGGTCCGCCGCATTTTCGGACGCGTCTTCGGCTTGCGTTGTTTCCAGTTCCTCCAGCTCAAGTTCCAGCTGGTCCAGCAGGCGCCGTCCCCGTTCCGATGACGCCCCGAAGCGGTCCTGACGCATCCGTGCAATAAGATGTTTAAGATGGGCAATCTGCGCTTCAGCGCTGACTGCTCGGGCTTCAGCGTCTGTGGCCCGGGTTTCGGCAGCACGGGCACGCGCCTCGGCAGCGGTAAGTGCCGCACGTAAGGCCGTCATGTCATCCATGCTTCCCGTCATGAAAAACAGTTCAGCACAAAACCGTTCAAAAGGGTACAGGACTATGGATCACGATCCCCTTTTTGTTATCCCGCCAGTTCAGGTCGCCATGTTTTCTGCGGATTACGCCAGTCGATCCCTTCGAGCAGACAACTTAATTGTGACGCACTCAGATGGATAGCTCCGTCCTTTGCCGAGGGCCAGATGAAATATCCACGTTCAATCCGTTTTGCATAGAGGGACACTCCAATCCCGTCATGCCAGATCAGTTTCACCAGATCGCCGCGTCGGCCACGAAAGACAAAAACATCACCAGCATAGGGGTCTCTCCCCAGAAACTGTTGAACCCTCAGCGCCAGACCGGGCATGCCAAGGCGCATGTCTGTCGCACCTGCCGCCAGCCATATCTTCAGACCAGAGGGAAGAGGGATCATGAGCGTAAAACCTGAAGGAGTTTCCTCAGATCTTCAATCGCGATCCGGCTGTCAACCATCAGCTTCTCGCCACCAGGAAAAAGAATGCTGGCTTCATGTCCACTCCCGCAGGACTGGTCTCCTCCCAGCCCTTCAACAGGGGATGTCATATGAACCGGCACAAAAGAAAGCTGCTCTTTCGCAGACGGGTTTACGAAATCCAGTCTCTGACGCCATCGGTAAACGACGCTGACGTGGACACCAAACTGGCGCGCAACAGCACGGACTGACTGACCAGTTTCATAAGAAGCCAGCACAACCCGACGTCTGAACGCGTCATCATAGGCCCGGCGCCGTTCGCCAACAATTTCAATAACCGGATGAAGGGCTCGCGATGCTTGTGTCGCAGCGAATGTCGCTGCGACACAAGCATCATTCTGTTCTGATCGCTCTGTCATGAACAGAACACATCACCACACCATAAAATCCACAAGGCGTCTCACACCGGAAGCTTACTTACGAACAGCAATTCCGACCATATACGTTGCTCGATCCTGATGACCGTCCCGTCGCCGCGACCGCGATCGAGGCAGACGCGCCGATAATCGTCACATGGAACCTAGACGACTTTCCTGTTGCCGAATTAAGAGAGCATAGCTTGGCGCAGCAGTCACCGGATGTCTTCCTGGTCGACCTCTGCAAGCGGGCCCCGGATAGGCATTGCCTTCTGAACGAAATAGGCAATCTGCTTTCACCGAAGTCTCAGGGCATTGAGCCGCAGTGCGTTTGTCACGACGGCCAGGGATGACAGGGCCATCGCGCCTCCCGCGAACATGGGCGACAGCGTAAGGCCAAAGACGGGATACAGTACGCCTGCGGCAAGTGGGATGCCGATCCCATTGAACAGGAAAGAAAATGCCAGATTCTGCCGGATGTTGCGCATCGTCGCCTGTGCCAGGCGGCGGGCGCGTACCAGTCCGGCGAGGCTGCCTTGTGCCAGTGTCATCCCGGCGCTTTCGATGGCGACATCGGTGCCTGTGCCCATGGCGATTCCGATATCGGCGGTGGCCAGGGCCGGCGCGTCGTTGACGCCGTCGCCCGCCATGGCGACACGGGCTCCCTTCTGTTGCATGTCACGAATGATCGCGGCCTTATCCTCGGGTTTGAGGTCGGCATGTACCTCGTCGATTCCCGCCTGCCGGGCCACGACTTCCGCAGTCCGGGCATTGTCACCCGTCAGCATCACGATCCGCATGCCGGCTGCGTGCAGTGCCGCGATGGTCTCCTTCGCGTCGGTCTTCAGCGGATCGGCCACGACCAGCAACCCAGCGGCCTGTCCGTCGATGCCGACGAACATGACGCCCGCGCCCTCCGCCCGGTGGGTGTCCGCGACAGGGATCAATGCCGACGCATCGATGCCCTGCTGCCGCATCTGGGCCTGGTTTCCGACGACGACGGCATGCCCGTCCACGGTGCCGGTCACGCCCAGGCCGGTCTGAGACGCGAAATCCCCGACCGGCGCGGCCTGAAGGCCCTGCTCCGTCATCGCGGCGACCAGCGCCTGGGCCAGCGGATGCTCGGATTGTGTTTCCAGTGATGCCGCCAGTCGCAGGACGATGCTGGAATCCCATGCACCTGATGTTTCGGTCGCGATCAGCCGGGGCTTGCCTTCCGTTACGGTGCCGGTCTTGTCGATCACCAGCGTATCGACCGTATCCAGTGCCTGCAGGGCCTCGGCGTTGCGAACCAGCACGCCAGCTCGCGCCCCGCGTCCCATGCCGACCATGATCGACATCGGAGTGGCCAGGCCCAGCGCGCACGGACAGGCGATCACCAGGACCGCAATGGCGTTCAGCAGTGCGTGTCCGAAGCGCGGTTGCGGACCGACCAGAAGCCAGACAACGAAGGTCAGCAGGGACACAAGCACGACCAGCGGCACGAACCAGCCGGAGACCCGGTCCGCCACCGCCTGGATCGGTGCGCGCGTACGCTGGGCGGCCGCTACCATGCTGACGATCCGGGCCAGCATTGTGTCCGAGCCGACGGCCTCGGCCGTCATCAGCAGGCTGCCGGTGCCGTTGATGGTTCCGCCCGTCACCTTGTCACCCGGGCCCTTGGCGACAGGTGCTGGCTCTCCTGTCAGCATGGCTTCGTCCACGCTGGAGCGCCCGTCCATGACGGTGCCGTCCACCGGGATGCTTTCCCCCGGCCGGATGCGGAGCCGATTGCCGGGCACGATCTGGGCCAGCGGTACGTCGTCCTCGCGATCCTGCGCGCCGACCCGGTGTGCGATTTTCGGTGCGAGATCCAGCAGGGCGCGAATGGCGCGACTGGTACGGGCGCGGGCGCGCAGTTCCAGGACCTGCCCGGCCAACACCAGGGCCACGATAACACCTGCGGCTTCGTAATAGACCGGGACCGACCCGTCATGCATGCGGAAGGCAGCAGGGAACAGGCCAGGGGCTACTGTCGCGGCGATGCTGTAGAGAAAGCCCGCGCCGACGCCCAGCATGATCAACGTAAACATGTTCAGATGCCGGGTGCGGAGAGACATCCAGCCGCGTTCGAGGAACGGCCAGCCGGCCCACAGCACGATTGGTGCCGTAAGCGCCAACTGAATCCAGTTCGTCAGGCCGCCATCGAAAAATGCCAGCCCTCCCATATCCGCCGCCATGGCGATGACGACGAGCGGGACCGCCAATATGCTCGCTCCCCACAGGCGCCGGCTGAAATCCACGAGTTCCGGGTTGGGCATGTCGGCGTCGGATGGCTCCTCCGGTTCCAGCGCCATGCCGCAGATGGGGCAGGAGCCGGGGTGATCCTGTCGGATCTGGGGGTGCATCGGGCAGGTCCAGATCATCCCGGCCCGCCTGGGCTGAGGCTTGATGGGCGTCGTGTCCGCCTTGTGCAGGTAATGACAGGGGGCGGCCTCGAACTTTGTCTGGCAGTGCGCGCTGCAAAAATACCAGGTCCGGCCATCATGGTCGGCATGATGCGTCGCCGTCGCGGGATCGACCGTCATGCCACACACAGGATCCTTGACCAGGTGCGCGTCAACTCCGGTCGCTGCCGGGGTGGGACCCTCTCCATGGAGATGGGACGCGCAAGCTGCTGTATTGTCGTTCGTCATGAAGCCCCCTTGCTTGTGGCCGCCAGCCGCGGCGTCGAAGTATGCCATAATCGCTTGCACTTCAAGGTATGCCCCTGTAGGGTATAGTGCAATGAGGCAGTCACGGGTAAAGATTTCGCAGGGCCTGAAACGGGTCGAAGGTCAGGTGCGTGGCATCCAGAAAATGGTGGACGAAGACCGCTATTGCGTGGATGTTCTGCTTCAGCTTCGGGCCGCCAAGGCGGCGTTGCATCGGCTCGAGGGGCTTGTTCTGCGCGAACATATCGCGGGCTGCGTTGTAGAGGCGATCGAATCCGGCGATCCGGTGGAGCGTCAGGAAAAAATCGGGGAACTGATCGAAACGGTCAGCAAGATGACGGGGTAGACGTGCAAGAGATCGGCGCGATACGGTTGGGACGGTTGCTGGCCTGCCTGCTTCTGCAGGTGGGGCTGATGCTGGCATCCGTCATGCCGGGTCATGCCGCCACGTTGCCCTCTACAGTTGCTGTGGTTACCCAGCCGATGGCCGACATGCCAGGGATGCAGATGCCATCCCGTGCGGATACGACGACCGCACATTGCAATCATGAACCGTGCCACGACCATCATCCATGTCATCATTGCGGCGATTGCTGCGCCCAGGGTGCCTGCGTCGCCAATTGGCTGATGCCGCCCTCCGTGACCAGGGCGTTTGATTACTCAGGTGTTACGGCACCTTTCGGCTTGTCTCGCTCAGATCGCATCGTCGGTCATGGGTTCGCGCCGGCGCTGCCACCGCCCAGACAGATGGCCTGATTCTGTTCTGACAGTCTCAGGACTGGTCATTGACCTATGACCGGTTCCGCCTTCTCTCTTTTGCGGACTATTATTCATGTCAATACGATCCCTTGCGGGACGGAGCGCGATCACGCGCCGCCGTTTCGTCGTCGGGACGGGCCTGTGGGGGGCGGCGCTGGCCGTCCCGCAGGGCAGCGCGGGCGCCTACGCTCCGGTCTATGCGCCGGCGTCGGGTCGGCCCGACCCGCTGCCTGGCACCCGTTTCGACCTTACGATCGGTTCTGTACCGATCAATATCACCGGTGCGCGCATGCACGCGGTGGGTGTGAACGGCTCCACGCCCGCGCCGATCCTGCGCTGGCGTCAGGGTGACACGGTCGAACTGAACGTCACCAACCGGTTGGATGAGCCCACGTCGATCCACTGGCACGGCCTCCGGGTGCCGGCCCACATGGATGGCGTGCCCGGCCTCAGCTTCGGCGGCATCGCGCCCGGCGAGACGTTCACCTATCGCTTCCCGCTGCATCAGAGCGGCACCTACTGGTATCACAGCCATTCCGGCTTCCAGGAGCAGACGGGCCTGTATGGGGCTCTGATCATCGATCCGAAGGATGGTTACGCGCAGCATTTCGACCGTGACTATGTGATGGTCCTGTCCGACTGGACCGACGTCGATCCCGAGGACATCGTCTCCAACCTCAAATTCCAGAGCGATTACTACAATTTCCGCCAGCGTACGGTGGGCACGTTCTTCCGTGACGCGCATCGACAGGGGCTGGGTGCGACCATCCGGGATCGTCTGCAATGGGGTGCCATGAACATGGCACCGACCGATATTCTGGATGTTTCGGGCATCATCTACACCTACCTGATCAACGGCCAGTCTCCCGGGGCGAACTGGACGGGCCTGTTCCGACCGGGCGAGCGCATTCGCCTGCGCTTCATCAATGCATCGGCGATGACGCTGTTCGACGTGCGGGTTCCCGGCCTGACGATGACCGTTGTTCAGGCCGACGGTAATGACGTGGAGCCCATCCCGGTCGATGAATTCCGCATCGGGCCAGCGGAAACCTACGATGTAATTGTCAGCCCCACCGCCGATGGACCGTACACAGTCTTTGCCCAGGCCGAGGATCGTACCGGATACGCGCGCGGCACGCTCGCCACCCGTTCGGGCCTTGCCGGGCCGGTTCCCCCCATGGACCCGCGCCCTCTGCGCACCATGACCGACATGGGTATGGGGAATATGGACATGAAGGGCGGCATGGCGGGCATGGAGATGGGGAGTTCGCCGGGGAAGCCCGGTGATGCCCCTGCCGGCGGCGGCATGGACATGGATCACATGGACATGAAGGAGGCTAACAGACCCGGAGCCGCTGCGATGGATATGCCGGGCATGGCGGCTGCGTCGCGGCATAAAACAGAGTTGAAACCCGGCGTCGCGGTGCAGAGTGTCGCCATGATGCCGATCAACCGGCTGGCGGAGCCGGGCGACGGGCTGGAGAATAATGGTCGCCGCGTTCTGACCTATGCCGATCTGCGGGCCACGATCCCGGGCGCGGACCCACGCCCGCCGTCGCGCGAGATCACCCTGCACCTGACCGGCAGCATGGAACGCTTCATCTGGGGATTCGACGGCAAGAAGTTCTCGGAAGCGGAACCGATTCGTCTGACTTTGGGCGAGCGGGTGCGCTTCGTCCTGATCAACGACACGATGATGGAGCATCCAATCCATCTGCATGGATTGTGGAGCGAACTGGAAAATGGGCAGGGTGACTGCCGACCCTACAAGCACACGATTACCGTCAAGCCGGGTGAGCGGCTGAGTTACTTGGTCACGGCGGACGAACCCGGGCTGTGGGCATATCACTGCCACCTGCTCTACCACATGGAGGTGGGCATGTTCCGCACGGTGGTGGTGTCGTGATCCGGGGTCTGATAGGTGGCACGGTCCTTGCCGCTGGACTGGCTACCGCGGTACCTGGCACGGGACGCGCCCAGTCAGTCCCGGCACGCCAGAGCGAAGGAACCCAGGAAGCGCAGACCGCCTCGGCTCCCGCGCCCGTGGTCTATGTCAACGGCATCCAGCCGGTCATGGACCATAACATCTATATGCATGCGCTGCTCGACCAGTTCGAGGCGCGCTTTGGTGCCGATGGCGGGCAGTTCCGTTACGATGGGCAGGCTTGGTTCGGCACTGACTACGACAAGCTCTGGCTGAAATCCGAAGGCACGGTCGGCACAAACGGCAAGTTCGGTGATGGAGATCATGAGGCCCTCTATGATCGTGCCATCTCCCGGTATTTCGATGTCCAGACTGGCGTGCGTCTCGATATTGACAACGGCCCCACACGGGCCTGGGGCGCGATCGGGGTCGAGGGACTGGCGCTATATTTCTTCAATGTGGAGGCCACGGCATATTTCAGTGACCGAGGCGCGGCGGGGCGTCTGCAAGGTTCCTACGATATCCTGCTGACCAATCGCCTGATTCTCCAACCCCAGGTCGAGATGAACTTCTATTCCGCGTCCGATCGTGCGCGCGGCGTCGGAACCGGGCTGTCCGATATCGATACGGGATTGCGGCTTCGCTACGAATGGCATCGGAAATTCGCGCCCTATATCGGCGTGAGTTATTCCGGCACGTTCGGTCAGGCCGCCGACATGGCACGTTCAAGGCATGAGCGTGTCCAGGACCTGAATTTCACCTTCGGGATCAGGACGTGGTTCTGACCGCTCCTGCCCGATGTGAAGTCGTTGCGGGGCGCACCGTGCGGTCCCGATTCAGATAAAAAAAGATAAGGAACTTACAAATGCTAACTGTCAATTTCAGGATCTCGGCCGCTCTGGTAGCACTTCTGGCCACAGCCTCGGTTGCGCATGCCCAGACACCCGCTCCGGCACCGGCCCAGCCGCAGGGTCAGGATATGTCCGGGATGCAGGGCATGTCCGGTATGTCGGGGATGGACCACGACAAGATGAAAATGGACGGCATGTCCGGTTCCGGCATGGAGGGCATGGAGAAGGGCATGAAAATGAAAGGAAAGATGGGAGGCTGTATGAAGATGAAGGGCATGGATATGTCGAACGGCCACGCCATGGCGCCGTCAGATCACAAGATGAAGATGGGCTGCGGTGACAAGGAAAGCGGCATGAAGATGCCGATGGGGCCGCAGAGCATGCCCGACGCGGTTCATCAGCGCTGATCGATTCCTGATGGAGCGGGGCGGCGCCATAAGCGTCGCCCTTGGAGATGCCCAGGGAGGCACGCATGAAAAGATTAGCCTGGAGTCTCGCCGGTATTCTGCTGGTCGGGATCGGCGCGGGAACGGCCGTCGCTTTCGGTGGTCTGTATGATGTGGGCGCCACCTCGCCGCATTGGCGGCTGACCTATCGTGTTCTGGAAACGGCACGCCTCCATTCAATCCGGCATCACGCCGAGGGCATTACCGCACCTGTCGATCTTGAGACGCAGGCACGGCTCGTCGGTGGTGCATCGCATTTTTCGATGCATTGCGCCTCATGTCATTCGGCGCCGGGCGTCGAGGCCGAGGATATGGCGGAGGGGATGTATCCGAAGCCACCGGTTCTGAATGATGTAGCGCAACGTTATACGCCGGGCGAACTGTTCTGGATTCTCAAGCATGGCATCAAGATGTCGGGCATGCCGTCCTGGGCGGATCATGGTGATGACGATCTCTGGAACATTGTGGCGTTTCTCGAGAAACTTCCGGGAATGAACAGTTCCACCTACCAGGCGCTGGTCGCTCGGGCAGAAGCAGCCGGCGGGCATCATATGCATCACGACATGGATATGCCGATGCCGCGACAGTAGATGCCGCTGGGATAATTGATCGAGATCAAGGAAAATATGCCATACCCCCGTATAGTAATAAGTGGTGTCCTGACGACATCCGGAAAACGGGCCGGTATGAACTTTGCCGAGGATGATGGCGTGTTGGAGAAAGCATGAGGCGCGTCTTTTTGAGCGGGAGTGTCGTGATCATGACACTGCTCATCAGCATGTCAGAGGGATTTGCTCAGGCACCGGGTGAGTCACCTGCCGTTCCGGCCATGTCTAGCGGCACTATGGCGGGGCCTACGGCAGGCAGCCCGCCACCTTCGCTGGCGCTGCGGCGCGATCAGCCGGAAGACGATGGGCCTATGGCAGCGCCCCGGGATGCCGACCGGGGTGCCGAATCGTCCGGCGGAATGAAGACGACCCCCGCTCGACCCGACTCAGGCATGTCCGACATGGGCGGCATGATGTCGATGGGTGGTGACGAGCATGCGAGCCATCACCCTGGCATGGGCGGGATGGGGATCCCCGGTGCGCCATCATCCAGGCCGACTGAGCAGGGCAATATGATGAGCCGCATGCTGCCCCAGGCTGGGCAGGCATTGAGTGCGGTTCCCGGGGCGGACAAGGCCGACGCAGGTTGTTGCGGAGCGCGCGGTCGCACGCCGCTTTATACCTTCATGATGACGCATCCGAAGCTGACGGACGCCGAACGTCAGATGCTGGCCGATATTGCGGCACAGAGGCTTCAAGACGGTCTTCGCGAAGTCGGCACCGCATCGGTCGATGCCACTCAGTCCCTGTCGTGGGAGACGATGCGTCGGTCCAGCCAACATCTCCATGACGGTGTTGCGTTGCTCGATAGCGGAATGGCCGCGCGCGCGGCCGCGACCGGCCTCGTTAATCCTCAAATGGTGGCTTTCAACTGGTTCACGGCACAGATGGGTCTGCCGACAATCGCGGCGAGCCAGCAAAACGGCCTATTTTTCGGACTGACGCCGGCTCACCTGGTGTTCATGACGATCCTGATCCTGGTATCGATCGCTCTGCTGATCTTGCAGGTCCTGCGGTTGCATCGTGTGCAGGAGATGCTCACGACCACCACGGCATTCGCACCGAAACCAACGGTTCCGCCCATGCCACCATCGTCGACCGGCGGCGGTCCAACACCTCCTGTTCCCCCGCCTCCCCCTGTACCGGGACCAGGCGGTGGAACGGCCACTCCGATCGTCGACGTACCGCGACACGGCCTCTGGCGTGGCAGCCTGAAAGTGGCCCGGATCATTCGGGAGACGCCGGCGATCGTGACGTTCTATCTGGTTCCGGCCGATGGGGGGCGGATTCCCTTTGACTTCAAACCCGGCCAGTTCGTGCAACTCACCATCGAGCCGACGTCTGGCAAGCCCGCGGGCCGGTCCTATACGATCGCATCGTCGCCGGGGCAGGTCGAACATCTCGAACTAACGATCAAACGCGAGGAACACGGGCTGGTCTCGCGCTACCTGCATGACACGGTCAAGGAGGGTGATCTTTTAAAGATCGCGGGTCCATCGGGTATGTTTACCTTTACGGGTGAAGAGGCAGACTCGATCGTCCTGCTGTCCGGCGGCGTAGGCATCACACCGATGATGGCGGTCCTGAGATACCTGACCGATATCGTCTGGCCGGGCGAGATCTACTTCGTCTATTCCGCTCATGCCAGCATCGACTATGTGTTTCGCCAGGAAATCGAGTGGCTGGAACGTCGCAATGACAAACTGCACGTTATTGCCACCATGCGGCGGTCGCCGGGGACAGAGTGGTCGGGGCCGGAAGGGCGCATCACGAAGGAACTGCTTCAGCAATCGGTGCCAGATCTCACAAACCGACGTATCCATGTCTGCGGCCCACCCGGGATGATGGCAAGCATGAGAGCGTTATTGACGGATCTCGGTGTGCCGGAAGCCAATGTTCATAGCGAGGCATTCGGACCAGCCGCGATGAAGGCCGAACCTGCGGTCGGGCCTGTGGCGGCCCCCTCATCTCCGGCCGTCACGCCTGCCGCAACGACCATTACGTTTTCCACTTCAGGGAAATCGGCTCCGTTGCAACTGGATGAAACGGTTCTCGACGCGGCTGATGCGGCAGGCGTCAATATTCCATCCTCCTGTCGATCCGGTATCTGCGGCGTATGCACGACACATCTGCTGCAAGGCCAGGTGACGATGGCGGTCGAGGATGGGCTCGATCCGGCTGACAAGGCCAAGGGTTTCATCCTGGCCTGTCAGGCGAAGACCACGGGTGGTCCGCTGGTCGTGGAGGCGTGATGCAGGAGCGCAGCGAAATCATTGTCGGCGCCCTGGTCGTCCTGCTGGTGCTGTTCCCGCTGGGCTTTCTGGTGCATGTCGCGCCGCGCTTTCCCGGAAGTCTGGCTGGCAGCCTGATTGGCATTTGCGCCGCTATCCTGATGCTGGTGCCGCTGATTTACGTAGCGGGCAAACGCATTCCCGTCGTGCATCGTTATTTCGCGCCGCGTGTCGAGAGCCGAACCCTTCTGTCGGTGCATATCTATGCTGGCGTCCTTGCACCCATTTTGGGCCTGATCCACGCCGCCCATAAATTCGATAGCCCGATGGGGATCTCGCTGACCGGCATCATGCTCGTCCTCGCCATTAGTGGCTATGTCGGGCGCTACATGTTGATCCAGATCGGGCGCGGATTGCGCGGTCGCACCCAGGAACTGGCCCAACTGCGCACGTCTCTGGCAGATGCCGGGGTGGCGCATCTGATGCCCGAGACGCCGGATGTGCCCCGTAATATCGTCCAGCGCCTTTTTCTGACCTCGGCCTATCCCGGTACGCGGGGTACATCGGATCGCGAGGCCACGATTGCCTCCGCGCTGGCCGATGTTGAGTATGCGGTCAGGTCGGAGAGGGTGGCGAACGCACTGTTCGGGCGTTGGCGCAAGATTCACGTCATCCTTGTGGTCATCCTCTATTTTCTGCTGATTCTGCATATCTGGTCAGGCCTGTATTACGGGCTGAGGTGGCTATGAAGCCCGCTGTCATACTCTATACGGTCTTTGCGCTTGCGGCTCTGATCGTCGGACTGGTTGTGCCCCTTGCCGTGCATCGTTCCGGCAGTAACGCAGTTCCAGGTTGGGAAGGGTTGGTGAATCCCGGACCGATCTCGAAAGCGCACCAGTTTATCGCGGGCCAGTGCGAGACATGTCACAGGCCTTTCACAGGTGTGGTGACCAATAACTGCGTGACATGTCATTCTCTGGCGTCGTTCGCCGACAAGCAATCCACCCGGTTTCATGTCGCGGCGACGCAATGTACGTCCTGTCATGTGGAGCACGGTGAACGGCCACATATGACCGTGATGGATCATAGTGCATTGACGAGGGCGGATTTCTGGTCAGACACCGTTGCGCAACTTCGCTCAGCCGGGCTGGTTGGAGCGTCGCCGATTCCGGGAAGCGCTGCGGCTATTCCGACTGATCATCGACTTGACCGTGATGCCGTTCTCCATCTGAATTGCGCAAGCTGTCACTCCAACGTGGATCCTCATCGCGCCCGCTTTGGTCCTGATTGCGCGAGTTGTCACTCCACCAATACATGGCTGATCGCCGCGTTCGAACATCCCGCCGATCAGATATCGACGGATTGCAACGCCTGTCACAAGGCGCCGCCCAGCCATTACATGATGCATTTCAAAATGATTTCGCAGCACGTCGCGCATCAGGATGCCCCGGTGGAGCATTGCTATGCCTGCCATACCACCGATGCATGGAACAATATTCGAGGGTATGGATGGTATAAGCACCATTAAATCTTACGAAATTTGCGTCAGAATATCGCCATTTAACGCGTGTGTGATGATGAAATCACTGGAAGCGGCGGCATTGCCCAAAAAATATATTGTAAATCAGAAAATATATCGAACGTTACGCATGATTATTTCGCATGTCGTAAACTTTTGAAGCAAGCAGTTGGCTTACTCTGGCCCGAATAGGGTTATTTCCAGGTTAGGGCTAGATAGAAAAATTGACATTTCTTCAAAAAAAATCTATAATTATTAGGAAACTCCTACGGCGTGTCGTCAGTTAAGCAGGATGATGATTGAGGCGAACTGAACCGCCGCGAGGAAGGTGGATTTCAGTTTGTCGTAGCGGGTTGCAATAGCGCGGAACTGCTTCAGTTTATTGAAGAACCGTTCGATAAGATTACGTTCCCTGTAAAGAGCGAAGTCGGTTTTCCGCGGCATCGCTCTATTGCGTTTTGACGGTATGACCGGGGTAATCCCGCGCTCTGTCAATCGGTCGATCAACCTGTCTGCGTCATACGCCCTATCAGCAAGGAAGGCATCCGGATCGATGTTTTCCAGCATCGGTTCCGTCCGGTTAATATCCGCATCCTGTCCCGGTGTGATATCGATCTCCACCGGATTGCCCAGAGCATCGCAGATAGCATGGATCTTTGTGGTCAATCCGCCCCGGGATCGTCCGATGGCCTGATCCGCGCCCCCTTTTTGAGGGCTCCGGCACTGTGCTGATGCGCCCGGACAATGGTGCTGTCGATCATCATGTATTCATTGTCGTGATCTGCTGCCAAATGGCGAAAGATCCGCTCAATAACACCAGTTTCACACCAGCGACGCAGACGTCTGTGCACGTTTTTCCAGTCCCCGAAACGGCCCGGAAGATCACGCCAGGGAATGCCTGCACGGTAGCGATACAGCACAGCTTCTACGAAAAGGCGGTTGTCTGCAGCAGTGCCTCCGACATGACCCTCACGACCCGGAAGAAAGTCTTTTATACGCTCCCACTGGTCGTCACGTAAGCCATAGCGCCGCATCTGTTGTTCTCCTCCAAAGCCGGAAAAACAGTCAGCACAGAGCAACAGAACGTACAACCCTCACTTCAAGCTCTCAGGTCTTAACTGACGACACGCCGTAGGAGTGTTCAGGCTTTACTATATGCTTACCATTGATGATGGTGGAGGAACGTTATGATCGCATACTTGAGGAATTCGTTTAAAATAACGACGTGTATCTCTTTGATCGCTTTGCTTTCTGCGTGTGGCACGACGACAGATCGTCGACTCAGTGAGGACAAACAAAGTTGCCGGAGCATGGGGCATACTCCGGGAACGGCTGAGTTCAAGAACTGTCTGGCGGATTTAAATGCCCGAAGGTGTGCCACTTCCCGGCAAAAGGGGTGGGGAGAACATCACGACGTATCGCTGGACTGCACAAGGTTGCCCTAAATACGTCGTCCAGTAGGTTTTGAAACATCGTTTGTGTATATCATGATGTAATTAATAGGTGTCATGATGTCGCGATCCGGCTTCAGTCAGAAGCGCCGAATGGCGAGGCGTCGTTTTTGTTTGAGACATTCGGTAGCTTTTTCTGTGGATTACACGGGGCCTAGCATATTCTGTTGACGGTGCGGTTCATGTTGGTGTTTTGATTCAGATACAGATCTGAACATCACATCTTTTGCGATGTATACTGCGAGTACACATGTCCAGTTTCGAGGAGCAGATAACGCAGGCTGGACGACCGACAAGAGGATGGTTAAGGACTTAATCGGCCTCGGGTTTTTCATGAAAAGTCAGAGGGTGGGAGTGATTTCGTGACGGATAAAGAGGGGGGAGAGAGTCTTCCGCCGGTCCGTCACGGAGTGTCCCGCCATGGCGAGCGCCATCCAGAAAATCGCCCTCAATGCGTCCCGTGATATCCCTTTCAACAGGCTGGTGCTGTCGCAGTCCAACGTGCGGCGTGTGAAGGCCGGCCTGTCGATCGAGGAGCTGGCCCGCGATATCGAACGTCGTGGGCTGCTCCAGAGCCTGAACGTCCGGCCCGTTCTGAACGGCGAGGGGGCAGAAACCGGCACCTATGAAGTGCCAGCCGGCGGTCGTCGCTTCCGCGCGCTCGAACTGCTGGTAAAGCAGAAGAAACTGGCGAAAACGGCCCCGGTGCCCTGTGTCGTGCGCGAGGCCGGATCGGCCATTCTCGCCGAGGATGATTCCCTGGCCGAGAACGTGCAGCGCGTGGCGCTGCATCCGCTGGACCAGTTTCGTGCCTTTCGCGACATGCTGGAGAAGGGCATGTCCGAGGACGAGATCGCCGCCGCGTTCTTCGTCGTGCCCACCGTGGTCAAACAGCGCCTGCGCCTGATGACCGTGTCCGACAAACTGCTCGAGATTTACGAGCAGGACGGCATGAAGCTGGAACAGCTCATGGCCTTCTCGATCAGCGACGATCCTGCGCGGCAGGAGCAGGTCTGGGAGATTATTGCCCAGAGCCATAACCGCGAGCCCTATCTGATCCGCCGCATGCTGACGGAAAAAACCGTGCGCGCATCGGATCGCCGCGTAAGCTTCGTCGGGCTGGACGCCTATCTTGCGGCTGGCGGTCCCGTCATGCGTGACCTGTTCGAAGCCGACGATGGCGGCTGGCTGGGCGATCCCACTCTTCTCGACCGGCTGGTGATGGAAAAACTGGCGGCAGCGGCCGAGGATATCCGAGCCGAAGGCTGGAAATGGGTCGAAACGGCTCTGTCCTTCCCCTGGGGACACACACGGCAGTTCGCGGAGATCGACGGGACGACCGTTGAACTTTCCGATGAAGAAGCGGGCCGTCTGACCGCTCTGCACAGCGAGCAGGAAACCATTGAGGCGGAATACGCGCAGGCCGATGAGTTCCCGGAGGACGTCGATACGCGGCTGGGTGAAATCGAGCAGGCTATCGAGGCGCTGGAAGAACGCCCTGTTTCCTTCGATCCGGCGGACATGGTCCGGGCCGGTGTCTTCGTCAGCCTGGATACAGACGGCACGCTGCTGGTCGCACGGGGTTTCGTCCGGCCGGAAGATATGCCGGTCGAACTCGAAGTCGATCAGGACGAATCAGACAGATATGACGACGCCATTGACCACCGCGGCGATGGCGATGATGCCGAAGGGGATGGGAGGGAAGGCGCACCCGATACCGACCCCGAGGAGGAAGACGGACTGAAACCGCTTTCCGATCGCCTGCTGACGGAACTGACGGCCTGGCGCACACTGGCCCTGCGGGATGCGTTTGCCAGCAATCCGCATGTCGCGCTGACCGAACTGCTTCACACGCTGGTACGCGATCTGTACTGGCAGGTTTCGGGCGCAGATTGCCTGGAAGCCTATGTCCGGGAAATCCCGCTGCAGGTCCATTCCCCCGACATGCCCGGCAGCCTGCCGGCCCACGCGCTGCGCCAGCGCAACGAGGGCTGGAAGCACGATTTGCCGGAAGACGAGGCTGCACTCTGGCTGTGGCTCGACCGGCTGGACGACACCAGCCGTCTGGCCCTGCTAGCGCATTGCCTGTCTTTCGGGATCAACGCGCTGCATGAATCGTCTCATGGTCCGTCTCTGGCACGCAGCGTCAGGGAGCGGCTTGCGCGAGCAGGCCGTCTCGCCACTGCGCTCGCGCTCGATCTGGCCGAAGCAGGCTGGCAGCCAACGGTGGAGAACTATCTCGGCCGCGTCACCAAGGCCCGCATCCTCGAAGCCGTGCGCGAGGCGCGGGGAGCCGAGGCGGCAGAGCGTATCGCCCATATGAAGAAGGGTGACATGGCGCAAGCGGCTGAGCGGCTGCTGGAGGGCTCCGGATGGCTGCCCGAGGCATTGCGGACGAGGAACGTGGCGGAGCGAAGTGAAGGGGGAGCAGGGGTAGCTCATATGCCCGATAGCCCGGACGCGGTGGCGGCCGAGTGATGTCAGCCCGCTGACTGGTATTGGCGCCTTTCGGTCTCCGGAAGGCGCCTTTTATATGGGAACGACGACATCACGCCGGAATGGCTGTCGACGGTGGTCAGTGACGGGTCACCGGCTGCAGGTGTCGATCCGTTTCAAGCCTGAGGGCCGCTGTCCATAAGGGTGTTTTGGTATAGAAATCCCGCCTGTTGAGGCCGGTACCGGTTCGGTGCTCGTTGAGCAGTCCTGCCCAGCACAGTGGACGCAGGACATGGACGTACAGACTGGCGGTCAGCTTGAAATCCCGGTGACGGATCTCCTCCTCTTCACCCCCGTAGAGAACCGAACATAGTCGCTCTTCGGTGACGGCAGCCTGGGCTTCGATATTGATGACGTTGAGAAAGATATCCCAGTTGCCGAACAGCGGCTCATCGCTTCGGGTGTAAGGACTGTGGTCAACGACAAAGAGGAGATGGGTCGTTAACAGCATCCAGAGCCGGGCAGGCTCCGATCTGAGTTTTCTCGCCAGGTCGGTCAGCCGCAGGGTTCCCTTGAAATGCCGTGCGAGCTTCGCACTGAGCAGAACCTCATGCAGGATCACCAGCGGCGGGAAATCGTGTTCATTGAGGACTTTGTTAACGGCGTAGAGGTCTTCGACCGTATAGGCTGGCCAGTCAAATGCCTCGGCGGCCCACGCGACAAAATAGCGCTTGAGCGCCTTGGTGGGCGTGAGGCCGATCGGGCCGTTTTCCTCAATATAGCCGATCGTCAGCAGCGCGGCCTTCAGGATGAGGGCATGCGACAGGGGGAGGTCGGTGTCGGGCGAACGAAACGGATTCATTACATAAACAATGAACCAGGTCGGTGCGAGTTGCCAGTCTGGCTTTGCGACGTAGGGACGATCTCCGTCCCGCGTCCTTCATTGTAATGTCGGTTGTCGCCTACATGTCGGACATAAAAGTGGGTTGGCTCGCCTTTCGCATAACGGACATAGTCCGCGCAGTCCCCCGCTATCACTTGGAGCCGAGAGTGGGGTGATCGTTATGGGAAATAACCAGCAAGAATACAGGCGCTTAGGTTGGCCGTAGCAAGACACGCCCGAAGCCACTGGGCAGGGAGTATAAATCATTTGGATCGGGCAACGATGCTTTCGGTTTTCGGCCTTGACACGATGATGTTCGGTGCGGGCGGCAATCCAGATTTTCTGGACAGCGTCAAGATTCATGAAGGCAATTCCGAACCCAACCAGAAGGTCGAGCCAGACCGAATGGTGGCCGAGCGTGATACGGAAGCAGTTTTCATTCTGGGTTCTATTGGCATATCGGACATAATCTTCAAGTAGTTCTGTGCAGCAGTGGCCCATACCTGTCACTTGAACAAGGTTTCCGGAACTCCCGTTTCGTTTTCAGAAAAACTACCAAATTTGACAGCAAGAATAGGCAAAACAAACAGGTTAAGTATCATTGATGTCATGAGCCCTCCAAGAATGACAGCTGCCATAGGTCCTTCGATTTCCCGCCCAGGCGCATTCATATCAACAGCCAGAGGCGCCAGTCCAAGCGCCGTAACGAGCGATGTCATGAGTACGGGGACGACGCGGTCTCTGGCCCCCCGGAGCGCTGTTGTTACTCCCCATGTGAGATGTTCCCGCTCGACCAAAGTCTCAAAATGCGAAATCATCATCACCGAATTCCGAAGCGTAATCCCGAATAGAGTAACGAAGCCGACTGTTGCCCCAAGAGTTAGCGTTGTGCCGGAAACAATGATTGCCAGAATGCCGCCGACAAATGCGAAGGGAAGATTGACGAGTATCAGAGCGAGATTGCGCCATCCTTGTGTGATTATTGAGAGCAGAATCATGACCGCTATGGCAGCGAGCCCGGAATTTATAAACAGTTCCTTGCGTGATTGTGATTCAGCTTCCGCTGCGGATGTAAACTGAACGTAGGTTCCAAGAGGCAGTTTGATATTTTTTGCTATAGTCGTGCGTGCGTCCTGAACGAAAGATTGAGCTGATCGTCCTGTAACATTTGCGGTGACAGTCTGTGTTCTCTGTGCTCCCAGATGTGACACCTGATAGCGACCGTTCGTCTCATATATGTCTGCGACAGCGCGGAGTGGTACGTAGTTTCCGTGAACAGTATGCAGTGGCAGGAAGCCGACAGACGCAACATCATTACGACTTGCGTCATCAAGACGAACCATAACATTAAAAGCCGCAGAACGCTCGTATATCTGCCCCACGGTTTCACCCTGCCAGGCTGTATGGATGGATCGGAGTACATCCGCCGACCGAAGCCCCCAGCGCTCCAGATCAGCAGGGCGTAGCCGAATAGCAAGTTCCGGAACACCAGGGGGTGCTTCTATCCGGACATCTGTTGCGCCATGTATCTGATGCAACATGCGGACAATATTATTTGCCTGGATATCCAATACATCCAGATCATCGCCAATAATATTGATTGCCACAGCCGAAGACGAACCAGAAAGGGTTTCGTTTACGCGCATCGTCAAAAAACTACTGACAGAAAAACTGGCCCCAACGAACCCGTCAAGCGCTTTGCGAACGCGGGCATCAATCTGTCGGGAAGCCTTCCCATCCACCTGATTCAAATCAACCTCAAACTCGCTGGTATGTGGTCCATACGTGTCCTCATCCAGCGAGGCGCGTCCGACTCTCTGAGCAACCGAACGGATTTCGGGAAGCTGACGAAGTTTTTCTGTAACCTGTCTACCTAATTTCAGAGACTGTTCCAGGGAAGTCCCCGGAGCAGCCGTCATATGAATGATAAGGTGACCTTCCTTGAAATCAGGAATGAAATCGCTTTCAAGGAATGGAAGGGCCGCAAACCCTATCAAGGTGGTCAGGATCATCCCGCCTATAACAAATCGGGGATGGCGCATTAATCTGGCCAGAAGACGTTCATAAGCTCTGGCGGTCCATCCTGCCAGGGGGGGCTCTCTCCGGGTTTCTCCAGGCGTCGCCAAGAGCCATGCGCAGAGTGCAGGTACAACGGTTACAGCAGCGGCAAGAGAAGCCATGACCGCAAGAACATAAGCTGTTGCCAGTGGAGCAAACAGTCGTCCCGAAAGTCCGGGAAGGGCGATGACAGGCAAGAAAACGATAATGACAGCAAAGGTCGCGTAAACCACTGCACTGCGGACTTCAACGCATGCATCGAGTACGACGCGCGCTGTAGATGCGGGCTGGACCAGAAGCCGGTTTTCACGCAATCGGCGTGTAACATTTTCGACCCCGATCACGGCGTCATCCACGACCTCGCCGATGGCGATAGCAAGCCCCCCCAGGGTCATGGCATTCAAAGTAACCCCGAGTGTCTCCAGCAACGACAGGGCTATCAGAATAGCCAAAGGTATGGTGGCGCAACAGATTGCAGCGGTTCGCAGGTCAAAAAGGAAAAGAAAGATTACGGCAACCACCAGAAAACCGCCCAGAAGCAATGCTCGTGTGGCATTCCCCAATGCGGTCGTAATGAAATTGGCGGGTCGGAACAGGTCAGCATGCAATGTAATCCCCTGTCCCTGCAATTGCGGGCGGAAATCGGTAAGTGCCGCCTCGATTTCCCGGGTCACAGCCATCGTATTGGCACCGTACTGTTCCCATATATTAACCACAATGCCTGTCTTTCCCTCGATACTGGCCGCGCCGAAGGCGGGAATAGGGGCTTCAGTTACAGTGGCAATACTGCCCAGTGTGACAGCACCATTATCAGAGCGGACAATCACAGTGCGGGCCAGACTTTCTGGCGTCAGGGCCTGACCGTCAGACTGAAGAACGACTCTTTGGTTCGGGGTATCAATAAAGCCGGCCCCCTGTATGCCAGTTGCTTCCTGGGCAGCCGCAAGGACGTCATCAAGTCCGATATGATGCAAGATGAGTTGGTCTGGATGTACCTGTATCTGGAGTGACCGACGCTCCCCGCCAAACACACTGACTCCAGCCACACCAGGCAACGCCAGCAGACGCGGCCTTAATGACCAGTCAGTAAGCGTGCGCAACTGCATGAGGGACTGTTGTTCCGACGTCAGACCAATCACCAGTACCAGACCGGCGGATGAGGTCAGTGGCGTCATAGTCGGAGCATGAACACCGGCTGGCAATTGCTGTGCAACAACATTCATTTGTTCCCCGACCAGTTGCCGGGCGCGATAAATATCGGTCGATGTCGCAAACAGGACGTTGACGACTGACAGTCCCTGAATCGAAGTCGATTGCACGCGCTGAATACCCGGGAGGCCGGTCAGGGCAATTTCCATTGGGCGACTAACCAATGTTTCGACCTGTTCCGGCGTAAAACCAGCGGCTTCGGTCTGGATCGTGACCCGTGGCGGAATGAATTCCGGAAACACATCATAGCTGGCATGTCTCAAGCCATACAGGCCATAGAAGAACAACAGACATGCGGTTGCGATAACCACGCCCCGGAAGCGGATCGAAAACCCGATAATAGCTGCCTGAAGGCTGAAAGAACGTCCCGTCATCAGTCGTCATCGTCTCCTGATTCAAGCTGAGCTCGGAATTCTTCAGACAGAAGTAATTGCGTACCCTCTACGACGATTTGCGTTTCGTGTGTGATTTGTCCTGGAGTATCTTGGATCAGGTAGCCACCTTCTCGGTCCGGCACGTCGGTCGTAAGGGGTAGGCGTGTAAATTTTCCGTGTCCGTTATCACGGTATATCCACGACTTACCTTGCAGCCAGATAATAGCTGATGCAGGTATCCGGATACCGGGACGTTCCTCTTCGGTAGGCAGGAGAACGGAAACATTCATGCCCGCGACAAGCTGACTTTCAGCCGACGCAAAATAGAAAAAGCTACGCCCCTGAATAGCAGGATCGGTCATGGTTACAGGAGACAAATAGTGGAGCATTGTCCCGTGTCCACCCGTGTTTCCATAATCGGTCACATCCGCCTGACTTGGTGGGGTTGGTAGATCCGTATCTGGTGGAAGGGTCACCTTGACCAAGACCACTTGTTGTTGAAGTAACTGTGTAATGAAAATTGTATTTTTTTCGGTAGCGTCAGATATGACCGAACCAAATTGCTGTCTGATAATATTAAGTGCGTTATTCACCCGGACCTGTTCTGCTTTTACCATAGCTGAGTTGGACTGAAATCTGGCTGTTGTCTCCTGGAATTGTTCCTGAGAGATATTCTGCCGGTCGCGATACAGTCCTTTGTCACGATCGAGTTTCGCACGGGCAAGCGTCTGCTGTGCCTGCATGCTCTCCAGCCGCGCTTTCATGTCAGCATAATCACTAACAAGAGTGATAAGTTGTGTTGCGTTCAGAACGTAACCATAGGCGGGAACCAACTTTCTCCAAGGCACGATGCTGGGTCGTGCAGAAGCGATGCCACTCTTCGTAACTGCTTCCGGGGAGACCGTCACGGTCGCCTCTGCGCCAAGAACCGAAACTGGTGGATCATCATCATCTGCAATAGCAATGTCCGCCACGTTTAGAACTAGGAAGACAGAAAGACCTACAAGAGGCAGCCAGAAGGCCCTCGCTTTCATGGTGAGTTCCTTTGGTTATTTTCAAGCAGGCCGGAAACCTGCGCGGCACTGGTGTGATCAAAAATGGGCTGCTGCATGCCATCTTCGATCTGACCTATGGCTTGCCGTTGCTGAATTTCTGCTTCAAGAAGAGCGGTCTCTGCTTGAATCTGCTCTATATGAGTCATAACCATCGTTGGTCGGTCGATTGCGCCTGACTGAAGGCGGTGCTGCATCTGGTTCAGCCTTACCCGTACGGTTTTGGCAAGTTCATCCGCCTGTAGCAGAATTGATGTCGTGCCGCGGTAATTGGCCGTAGCCTGCGAGATGGACTTAAACACCGTGTTCTCTGCACGCCGGAGACGAGCCGCCGCCTCATGCTCCTGCCCAACAGCTTCAGCTATGGGGCCTTCGTTCTGATTGAAAATCGGAATTTGCAGAGAGGGATTTACCTCAAAGCGATTTGAAATATCCCAGTTATAGGCGGGACTGATGGTGACATCGGGATAGCGTCGGGAAACTTCGACCCGTAGAGCCTGTCGGGCGGCGTCATAAGACGCAAGAAGTTCCCGCAGATCCGCGCGTTGCATTACGGCTTGGTATCTCATGTCCTGTGAATCGCGGTATTCCATGAGGTCGGGACAGACATCAAATGCTTTTGTATCAAGAGCAATGGAATCAAGTGCTTCGGCAGGAACCCCGATTGCTCCTGCCAGAGCTGCCTTACGGACGGCATACTCGCGCCGCAGATCACTGACAGACAACTCGGCATGGATCATTTCCGTCCGTACCTGCGATATTTCGAGAGCGGATGCTCGCCCCTGATCAAAACGTGCCTGTTCCAGGGTAAAGAGTTCGCGTTTAGCTGCCGCAGTCTCTTCCACAAGCTTGAGGCGCCCGGATACAGCCCAGACGCCGAGAAGAGCAGACCGCGTGTCGCTGCGTAGTTTCCATGCAGTATTGATGACTTCCCATTGCGCGACGGCAGCCCGATATCTGGCTTCTTTGATACGGTGATAACGCCTGCCGAAAAATTCGATCAGTATTGACGCGCCGTAGCCGACGTAATGAGCCGATGGGCCACCCAGCACCGTGAAACTGGGATTGGGCAGTTGACCGGCTGTCTTGATTCCAGCGCGAGCCGTTTCCAGTTCAGCTTTAGCTACAAGGATATCGGGATGAAAATACAAGGTAGCAAGCGTCAGGCGAGTGATGCCCCATGCGTTTTCCTGACTCGATACGTTTGGTCCGAGAACTTTTGTAATGAATTCTTGCAATCCGGCATCCGTAAATTGACGGCTGGAAAATTTCTGGACATCTGATTCCGGCGAAATATTTGAGTGATCACTATTTGTACAGCCACAGAGCAGGGGAAAAATCAGGAGAATGAATGCCGCATTATAGCGTGTGCGTCTCCTTACCTGCTTAATATATTCTAGAGTATTATATGATTTATACATTGATATGTCGTGATATATCTGATTTGTTATCTGTTAGTTCTACTCTCGATTGTCGCATAATCTGCACACCTCCACTAATACCAAGCATCGCAAGGATGGCAGCTACCGCAATATCCGGCCACGCAGAACGAGTGCCAAACACGCCCAGAGCTGCCAGCACAACGGCAACATTTCCGATCGCATCATTACGAGAGCAGATCCATACAGAACGGCGGTTGGCATCACCTTTCCGGTGTGTCCATAATATGAGGGCACAGGCCAGATTGACCGCGAGGGCAAGCAGACCAATGCCGCCCATTGCGTCTGGGTGAGGCGGATGGTTGCTGTTCATTACTATCCACCCAGCATTGGCCATTACCCATAGCCCAGCCATGAACAGGGTCAGGCCTTTCAGAAAGGCCGCGCCAGCTCGCCATCGCAATGCCATTCCGGCAACACTGAGGCTTATTGCGTAGTTGGCGCTGTCGCCAAGGAAATCAATCGCGTCCGCCTGTACGGATGCAGATCCAACCGACACGCCAGCCCCAGCTTCAACGGCAAACATGCTGGCATTGAGAAAAAGCGCGATCAGGAGCGCTCTCCGCCATGATTTATTGATTGGTAGCGGCGTATCTGTGCATCCACCACAGCATCCTCCTGCCATCCAGCGCCTCCCTGACGAATCATCTGTTTTAATGTATGCTCCCTGTAGCAACTACAGGGTCAAGAGGCAGGGAATGCGATCGATTGGTGCCTTGGGGAAGGCGACGAATACCAAAGTCGAGACGATCCGCTATTACGAACGGATCGGTCTTCTGGCTCCGCCACAGCGGACCGATGGCAATTATCGCACTTATGATGATGAGGCACTCGCGAGACTGTCTTTTATTCGTCGATCTCGGGATCTGGGTTTTTCATTAGACCAGGTAAGAGCTCTATTATCCCTAACGGATCAGGGAACCCAGGATTGTAAGACAGTTGATAGAATTGCTCGTGACCATATGGCAGAAATTGAGCGCAAAATTGCGGATCTCATCGCATTGCGCCATGAACTTTCTACGATGATAGAATCATGCGGGGGAGGTAATATTTCAGAATGCCGAATTATTGAAGCACTTTCTCCGTTTGATAATTAGTTCTCCTGACTTTTTTCGTAGCCAGTCGATTCTGCATTTGACGGAAGATTACCCGAAATAGTTATACGGCCTCATCCTCACGTGTCAGAATCTGAAAAATCCTCATGGAAAATTCAAGGACTATACGTGCTCCCATGGTGGCAGTTTATGATCAGGCCAGTTCTGAAGCAGACATTCGGCTTCCCTGAAGGGTTTCGGGCGCCGCGAGGCGTACGAAAGTCTGGGAAGACCGAACCCGCGACACCGGGACTCAGTTATGGGGAATTTGCAATTGGCGCCGCCCCGGGGGAGAGGCTGAGCCAGAGCATACAGGTGCGTTTGTGGAACTGGAACGGGTTTTTGTGACCGGATCTGCATGACGCGATGACAGAACTGGCAGTGTAGGCAGCGATTTTTCCGGGTTTTCCAGTGATGCGTACAGGAGATACGGTTTGTCGGAGCGATGCCACTCCGATATCGGGATCGGTCATGCTGTAATCTCTGCGGGCTGTCATGGTGATCCCCCGGCCGGATCAGTCGCCCGTGGCGGCCCTCGGGGCTGGCACCATCGGGGAAGTATCTGGATGACGACCATCGGACCACCACAGCATGGGCACGGCGGTGGCATGGCCGGTTCGGCTTCCGGGACTTCTGGCGCTGGTGTGGATATGACCTTGAGCAGTTCCCGCACCCGGGCGAGGCTGGCCTTGCGGCTGGAGCTGGACAGCAGGCCATAATGGCGGATGCGATGAAATCCCCGTGGCAGGACATGCAGCATGAAGCGGCGGATGAACTCATCCGTGGCGAGTGTCATGACCTGCTGCTGATGGGCCGTGTCCCGCCGGTAGTCCTTGTAGCGGAACGTCACGCCGTTTTCGTTGAACGCCAGGAGGCGGCGGTTCGAGATGGCGACACGGTGGGTATAGCGCGACAGGTAGGCCAGCACTGCTTTAGGGCCGGCAAAAGGCGGTTTGGCGTAGACGACCCAGCGCGTGCTGCGCACAGGGGCCAGATACCGCATAAAGGCACGGCGGTCTGCCAGAGGGGCAAGCTGCCCCCGAAAGGCCAGCCGGTCGGCATCGAAAAGTGCGCGCAGCCGGGTGAGGAACAGACGGCGAAACAGCTTGCCCAGCACGCGAACGGGCAGGAGGAAGGCCGGGCGCGACGAGATCCAGCGCTGGCCATCGGGCGAGAGGCCGCCGCCCGGCACGATCATGTGCACATGGGGATGATGGGTCAGCGCCGACCCCCAGCTGTGCAGCACGGCGGTGATGCCGATGCGGGCACCCAGATGCCGGGGATCGGCGGCGATCGTCATCATCGTCTCCGAGGCGGCCTGGAACAGCAGGGCGTAGAGAACGGCCTTGTTTTGAAGCGCGATGTCGGCGATCCGCGCAGGCAGGGTGAAGACGACATGGAAATACCCGACCGGCAGCAGATCGGCCTCCCGCTCGGCCAGCCATGTCCGCGCGGCGTTCCCCTGACAGCGCGGACAATGACGGTTGCGACAGCTGTTATAGGCGATCCGCCAGTGTCCACAGTCCCCGCAGGCCGCGACATGACCACCAAGGGCCGCCGTGCGACAGTGTTCGATCGCCGACATGACCTTGAGCTGCTGCAGGGGGAGACGGCCGGCATGGGCTGACCGCCAGGCAGGGCCGGCAGCCCGGAAGATGTCCCCCAGTTCGAGGGAGGCGGACATGACCGCCCCCGCCCGGGGATCAGCCGTCGGGCCTCGCCTGCGTTGTCGCCAGTATGCCCAGTCTGTCGAGCGGACTGATGACGGCCCGCACGGTCCGTGTCGCAACTTTTGTATAAAGGGCCGTGGTCTCCAGACGGGAATGACCCAGCAGAACCTGGATTACGCGGACATCGACACCATCCTCAAGCAGGTGCGTGGCAAAGCTGTGCCGCAGGGTATGAGGCCCCACACGTCTGGTGATCGAAGCGGCCCGCGCCGCATCGACAACCACACGATGGAGTTGCCGTGTGCTGATGGGCCTCATGGTGTCCTGCCCGGGAAACAGCCAGCCACCCGAATGCATCACGCCCTGCTGGCGTCCGGCCTTCCACCACTCCCGCAGCAGGGGCAGAAGGTCTGCCGGAAGCATGGCGTTGCGATATCGTCCCCCTTTGCCCCGTTCGACCCTGAGCAGCATGCGCTCGCTGTCGATATCGCTGATCTTGAGAGCGGCGACCTCGGCCACCCGCAGGCCTGCCCCATAGGCGACCGACAGGGCGGCCTGATGCTTGAGGCATACGGTCGCGTTGAGCAACCGGGCAACTTCATCGCGGCTCAGCACGACGGGCAGGTTGCGGGGCTGCGCTACCCGGACCAGCCTGCGTGCAAGGTCGGGGCGGTCGAGCGTCTGGGTGAAGAAAAACCGGAGCGCCGACACGATGGCATTCATGGTCGGTGTCGGCATGCCAGCCGCGTTCTGCGCAATCTGGAACTGGCGCACATCCTCGACTGTTGCCGTGTGGGGTGAGCGGCCCAGAAACGTGGCGAAACGGCCGACATCGCGAAGGTAATTGCGCTGCGTCTCCCGGGAGAACCGCCGCACCGCCATGTCATCAAGCAGGCGCTGGCGAAGGGGACTGATTGCAGCAATGCACAGGGACTCTGTCATCATCCGGCTCCTTCTGGTGGGAAGAAGCCAGAGTGCTTGGCCCGATCAGGACAGTTCCAAATAAAACAGATCGCTCACGCCGTGGTGACAGACCTCCACATCGCACCAATCCCGCGCAGCGGGTTCGTTCTTCCCCCCCATTGCAGTCGTGATTTCCGGTAGGTGACGGGGACGCCGTGTTCCGGAATGAGGGGCCAGGTGTTTCTGCGGTTGGATGGGATCCCGCGTGGGAAGTGGTGATCAGAGGAAGAGGGTGGCTTCGCCTTCTGTGCCGAATAACCGGCATCAGAGGAGAGTTTTCCATGACTACAACCACCATCCTGCCCCCTGCGTTCCGTGGTGCGGCGTCCGGCGGCTTCCGGATCGATCCTTCGCGCGGGAAGCGTAGTGCCCGCGTCTCGTCCGAATGGTTCTCGCGCCCCGATGATGAGCGGTATCTCTCGCTGTCCGAGCTGCATGCCGCCACGCTGGCGCGTGCGGATCGGGCTACGGCCCGCACGGTAGAAAGCCGCGCCATCCGAGTGGAGGCGAGCCGCGACAATGCCGAGCGCCTGACCCTGACCGTGCCGGGGCAGAATGACCCGATTGCTCCCACACACTGGTCCTTTGGCCAGATGTGCAGCCTGGTTGGTGCCCCCTCGTCGTACCTGCGCAATCTTCCGGCTCCGCTGGCGGCAATCAACCTGCAGCACGGGTTGCTGTCGCACCGGGCCGAACTGGTCAAGACGCTGGAAACCGAGGACGGGCGCGTCGAACTGCGTGCTTTAACTGGTCCCGATTACGGTCGTATCTGGGACCATGAACTGGTGGGCGCGGTGCGCAAGATCGCCGGTGATGGCACCGGCGATACCAACTGGAAGGTGCCCGGTGTGATCGACTGGGCCACCATGACCCATAACCCCTATGTGGACATTACGAAGGAAACCACGACGCTCTACGCATCGGATCGCGATGTGTTCCTGTTTCTCGTCGACGATACACACCCGATTGAGGCGGGACGCCTGCCCAATGGTGAGCCCGATCTCTATTTCCGGGGTTTCTATGCATGGAATTCAGAAGTCGGCAGCAAGAGCCTCGGCATTGCGTCATTCTACCTGCGCGGAGTGTGTCAAAATCGTATGTTGTGGGGCGTCGAAAATTTCGAACAGATCACGATCCGGCATAGCAAGTTTGCAGCCTCACGCTTCGTGCATCAGGCGACACCGGCGCTACGGAACTTCGCCACAGCCAGCCCGGCCTCGTTCGTCTCGGGCATTCAGGCCTCGCGCAAGGCGCTGGTGGCGAAAACCGACGAGGACCGCGAAAGTTTCCTGCGTCGTCGCGGGTTCTCGAAGCCAGAGACAACGAAGATCATCGAAACCGTGCTGCATGAGGAAGGGCGCAAGCCGGAGAGCGTGTTCGATTTCGTGCAGGGGATCACGGCGCTGGCGCGGACAAAGGCCAATCAGGACACGCGGCTGGATCTGGAGGAGAAGGCCCGCAGGCTGATGGAGCGTGCGTCCTGAAAGACGACTGCACGCTTTTCCGTAAAGACGTTTTTACGAGCCCGGCCACTGCGCCGGGCTTTTTCGTTTCGGGAGTTTTTCCGATGGCTGATTTCTTCACGCATTTTTCCTGCGTTCTCGATGTGGGCACAGTGGACAATGCCGCAAAGGCGCTCGACCTCTACAATGCGTTCATGGACGAACTGGCGGCGGAAGATCCACCCTCTGACGGTTTTGTCCTATCGATCGTGCCCGAATATGGCGGCACGAAACTCTGGATGCACGATGAGACGATCGGAGATCCGCATCAGGTGGTGGAATTCGTGCTACGCTGTGCGCGAATATTCCGGTTGCGGGGCCGATGGGGATTCCAGTGGGCCAATACGGCCTCACGTCCCCGGATAGGCGCCTTCAGCGGCGGTGCGCATCTGCTTGACCTTGGCAGGCGCAAAACGATTTCATGGATGACCACCGATCGCTGGCTGGCGATCGCCCTGGACGGAGGCAATCCCGACACAGGAGGGCAGGGCGATGACCTTGCATGATGCAGGCGATCTCGCCCGTCGGCTGGCGGAGAACGCGGAGGCGGTGTGCCGGCAGTATCTGTCCGCCGGTCGCCGTCACGGCAATTACTGGCTGGTCGGTGACGTGCGCAATACGCCCGGCCAGTCGCTGTTCGTCCGGCTCCACGACACCGCCAACGGCAGGGCGGGAAAATGGACGGACGCTCAGTCGGGTGAGCATGGCGACCTGCTCGACGTGATCCGCGAAAGCCTCGGCCTGGTGGATTTCCGCGACGTGGCCGACGAGGCACGCGCCTTCCTCAGCCTGCCGCATCCTGACCCAGTGCCGCCGTCACAGGACCGACCTGCCCGTGAGCGTGCTTCCGCCAGTTCTTCCGAAGCGGCACGACGGCTCTGGGCCATGTCCGGGCCGATCATAGGCACATCCGTAGACGCGTATCTCCGTAGACGCGACATTACGCTTTTGCACGGAACCGAAGCCCTGCGCTTCCATCCGCGTTGCTTTTACCGCCCGGACGAGGACGGTCTGACCGAGACCTGGCCCGCCATGATCGCCGCTGTCACCGACCTCGACGGCACTCTGACCGGTGTGCATCGCACCTGGCTGGCGGCGGACGGCCGTGGCAAGGCACCGGTCGACCATCCGCGCCGTGCCTTGGGCGGGCTGCTCGGTCATGCCGTGCGCTTCGGGGTGGCATCCGACGTGCTCGCCGCCGGGGAAGGCATCGAGATCCTGCATCCGCAACTCGCGCCAGCGGACGTGGCACGCTTTCTGGAGGCCGCCGATACCTGAGCGGGCCGGAAAGAGGAGTGGGGGGGCCGTCTTCTGTCGGCGGGCCTGTCCTGCCTCCCGTCCGGCAGGTCCGCGCCCCGGCCTTTCAAGTGGGGAGCGGGCGTCAGCCGGGCCGGGCCTTCAATGGCGTGAGCCGGCTATTTTCCGTCGCGCCCTGTGGGGGCGCTTTACATCGCGAGGCAAAATAGCCGGCCCCCTGCCATCCTTCGCTGTGCTGCGGCCGCGCGCCAGCGCGCGGTTCCGGCCCGTCCCTGGTCTGCCGCTGTCCGCCCCCGGAAAGGCCGCGAAGGGCGCAGCCGGAGACCTGGGAGGACAGCCTCATGACCCGCATGACCGACGATTTCGAACCGCCGCACGCCGCTTCATCCACCGCGCATGTGCTGACCGAACTCCAGATGTATGGCTACCGTCCCTTCGCGGACGAGCCGGACCCCAGACCGCTACCCGAAGCGCAGCGCATCGGGGGTGCTGTGGCCGACATCTTCGACGCCATCGCTGCGACGCTGACCGACACACGGCTGGAAGCCGATCTCGAAGCATTGCTCTGGTCCACCGTGAACATCTTCCACCGCATGGTCGGCCAGGTTGAGCGTGAGCTTGACCGCAACGAGCAGGCGCAGAAACGGAGCCAGCAGGAACAGGATGGCAGCGAGATCCGCTCGGTGGAACTGGAGCGGCTGATCGCCGAAGGGCTGACCCTGATCGAGCGCCGCAACGCCTACGAGATCTTCCGCGACGAGGCGCAGGAGCAGTTCGAGCGCCTGACCCTGAGCGCGTGGCGTCCGAAGGCCGGCTCGCTGGTGTCACGTCGCACCATGACGGCCTCCATGATCGACAGCCGCGATTTCCTCAACGCCCGACGCCGCGCCGAGGGCGAGTTGCTGGTCCCGCCCGGCCCCAAGGTGGTCGTGACCGGGGGCCTGGACTTCGACGACCATATCCTGATCTGGGACCGGCTGGATAAGGTGCGGGCCAAGCATCCCGACATGGTGCTGCTCCACGGTGGCTCGCCCAAAGGTGCTGAGTTCATTGCCTCACGTTGGGCCGATCACCGCGATATCGTGCAGATCGCCTTCAAGCCGGACTGGACCAGGCATGCCAAGGCGGCGCCCTTCCGTCGTAACGATGCGCTGCTCGACACTATGCCGATCGGCGTCATCGTCTTCCCCGGTTCAGGCATCCAGGAAAATCTGGCCGACAAGGCAAAGCGACTCGGTATCCCGGTCCTGCGGTTCGGAGGCGGCGCGTGAGCGCTCTCTCCTTCCCCGCAAGCCAGCGTCTCAGGCAAGAACCTCAAGACCGTGCTTCTGAATGACGCTCAACAGCTTGAGCGCCATCCCGCTCGGCCGTTTGGCGCCGCTCTCCCACTTCTCGACCGTGCTTTCGCTCGTGTTCAGATACCGCGCGAAGACCGGCTGGCTGACATTGTTCGCCTCGCGGAGACGCTTGATCTCGATCGGCTCGATCGCAGGGGGCACCACCAGATGGCGCGTGTCAAAATCACGCATCGTCGCCTTGTCGAGCGCGCCGACCTTGTGCAGCATTACCGCCCCGGAATGAATGGCCTCGGAAATGTCGCTCCGGAAGCTATTTTTTCTCTTCATCGCCATGGCATATCTCCGTCAGGTCTCGATCCTTCAAAAGCCGTTCGACCTGTTCCCCGGTCAGCACGGCATAGGCTTTGGCGAGGGTCCGGAAGTCTTCCAGTTCATCGCTATCGATATTGTCCCGGTCCTTCTTCGCGAACAGATAGGCGTAGATCCAGTATCGACCGCCTTTCGCAAGAATAATGCTGCGATGCAGGTTCTTGTTCAGGCGCTTCTTGAAGACACCACCACCCAGATCGACGGCCTGACCCTTCATGACCTCCCGGATCGCTTTGCAGAGTTCATCGTCTTTGATGCGAGCTTTCCGGGCCGCCCTGGCGAACCAGGCGGTCTTGAATGCCCGCTGGGATGGCTCGGCATTGGTCATGACCTCCTATGTAGCACCAGGTGCTATGGATCGCAAGGTTCTTCGCAACGCCACCGGATCACGGGGGAAGGCAATAACGCTCGACCTGATTGACCGCAACGTCCGCATACCAGCGATAGATTTCGATGATATCGTCACCGGCGGGACGTAAGCCGCGCGGATTTTCGTTCCGGTCACCGTATCATCTGCGCTATAATGCGGGTTGCGCCGTGGTGGTGGTGGCAGGCGCGACCGTCCGACATTGTCGGTTGCACGGAGACCGCCGCCATGTTCATCCTTGCTCCCTTCCTGCTCGTCGCCGGCATTGGCTTCCTGTGCTGGTTGTTCTTTACCGTGGCAGTCTTCGCCCTGCCCTGCGCCATGGGTCTGATGGCCGGGTTCTGGGCGTATGGTGCGGGTGCTGGTGTTGTCGGCGGGATCATCGTCGGTTTCGTCGCGGGCGCTGCAACCTTCGTTATTGGCCAGGTCGCCTTCGCCTTGGTGCCGTGGATGTGGCTCAAGCTGCTGATCGTCCTGCTCTATACGGTGCCCGCCATTATCATGGGCTACAGCACGACACATGGGATCGCCCAGATGCTGATGCCGTCTCCGGCGTGGCAGCTCTTTTTCTCCATCATCGGCGCGATCGCGGTGGGCGTCACCGCTTTCATCCGCTTTACAACCGTGGCCCCACCCGGACCGTCCGGCGGCAATATCGCGCGGGTCTGACACCGCTCTGGCAACCGGCGAGGCAGGACAGGATCGGGGGCTTTCGCATCTGGCCGCCTCGCTGTCAGGAGGGTATGGCAGGAGCGATCGATGAGGCCCTGATTGCAGCATATTGGCTGAAGGTGCTCTTTCCCTGGAGCGTGGACGTCCAGCGCTTCCTGTCAGCATCGGCCGGTGGAATCCCGGAAGGCAGGGCGTGTCCGTGCGAAACGCAGTCCCGGAACGGGGCGTGTGCAGGGTCGGAAGCAGGGCATGACGATGCCTTCCCCTTCCTGGCCGACACTTGCGTGGGGCGCGGGTGGCCATAGTCTCCGTGATGTGTGCTCTGTCGGGCCGCGCACGCATGCCGCCTCTCAAGATGGCTGATCTAGCCGAAGGTCGGCTGCGCCTCGATCGGCCATGGCGCAACAGCGGTCCATAATTTTCTTCCCCTGACGGCTGCGCCGTCATTCCTCGCGAAACAAGAAAATTCCGTCCCGCCGTCCTCCGCTGCGCTTCGGTCCCTACGGGATGCGCCGCCGCTCGCCTCCGTCTGTCCGATCGCCATCGAGGCCGCAATGGTGCGGGCTCGGTAACAGAGATCACGGAGCAGTATCATGGCTACCATCGGCACCTTCAAGAAAGTCGGCAACGGATATAACGGCGAGATCGTCACCCTCTCGCTCCAGACCCCCAACGTCCGCATCGCCCCCGAGACCACGCGCCTGAACGAAAATGCCCCCAGCCACCGCGTCTTCGTCGGCCGGGTCGAGATCGGAGCGGCCTGGTCCCGGCGCTCCAACGAGGGGCGCGACTATCTGAGCCTCAAGCTCGACGATCCGAGCTTCAACGCCCCGATCTTCGCCAACCTCTTCGATGACGAGGACGGCGAGGGCTACAGCCTGATCTGGTCCCGCCCCAACGGCCGCCGCAACGGCGACTGAGGTGCCAGCGATCCCCCGCCCGGCCGGTCCGGGTGGGGCCTTCGCATGACCGATCGCGAACCGGCGGGTGGGCGCACCAGTCGCGCCGCGCCCAATCTGCCAATGTGTGGGCAAGAAAGGGGAACAGGGCTTCCCTCAGCCTTCCCATTGTACCATGCCCGGCGTGAACCGCCTCAAGGACGCGCGGTCCCCCCAATTTTGCCCGGCGCACCCTACGGGCACACCAGACAAAATCGGCTCCCCCGCGCGCCGCTGGGGCGGTCGCCTGCGGCGATCCTTGACCCGATTCACGCGCGCATGAGGCGACGGCCTGTCTTCGAAAAACGAAAGGAGCAGGACGATGACCACGCTACACGACCAGATCCAGATGCTGCGCGCCGAACTGACCAGCTTTCACCTCAGCCGTCGTGAGCGGGCCAAAATCGAGCGTGAACTGAACCAGGTATGCGCGCAATTCGCAGCAAAATGCCACGACGGGGAGGCCTCCGCGTAAGCGGGGGTCTTTTCGTCTGGTCGCCCGTACCGACGGCGGACCCCACTGACGGTCCTATCAGAAGCAGGACGCCGGTGTTTCCTCACTATCCAACTGAAAGAACGATATTGAATCTCCATTATACGACTATTATAGTCGTATTTCTGGTGTGCATGCCCTGCATGTCGGATGTGATCATGGATGATCACTGGCCGACAGGTAAGGGCGGCACGGGCACTCCTGAACTGGACACAGGAACGGCTCGCTGAAAAAGCCCTCGTAGCATTGACCGCGCTCAAGCGCCTTGAATCCGAGCGTGGCCTTGGTGTCCATGAGGGCACGATCGACCAGGTCCGCCGCGCGCTGGAAGCAGCGGGCATCCTGTTCATCGAGTCCGGGCAAGGGCGTGGTGTCATGTTTCTTCACGAGACTTCCGATCCACAGACGCGACAGGATGCGGGCCGTCGCAGACGCGCGCCGTCCTGATCGGCCTGGCCGCGCAGCCTTCCCACTCGGCCCCGCGTTGTTTTTTGCGTCAGCGCGGAACCGTCGAACGGTCGTCATTCCACGAATTTGTTATCGAACCGATCCAACAGCGCTATCACGAGGGATCGTCATGACCCACCCATCCTTCCAGGATCACCCGCCTCTGACGGCGCGTGTGAACGCCTATGACGAGCAGCATCTCGACCTTTATCTCCGCCTCCTGATCGCCGACGAGGAAGGTGCCGACTGGCGCGAAGTCGTTGCGGTGCTGTTCAAAATCGATCCTGTCTGTGAACCCGTGCGCGCCAGGGCTGTTTACGACAACCATCTTGCACGGGCGCGCTGGATGACCAAAGCCGGCTACCGGCATTTGCTGGAGCCGCGCCTGCAATAGCCGGGCTTCGCCGGCCCACGCGCTGGTCCCCCACGGCACTCTCCGACCACGTCCGACGCACGGGCACGCACGGTACGACGGAAACACCGGCCGCCCCACATGGGTCGGATCGATGCCGGTCGTTACGTCAGCGAGGACGGTGGCCCGCGCCTGATGCGCTCCGTGATTCCGGTCCGTAATACGCATGGCCGGGCCATCCACCCGACCGAGAAGCCGGTGGCGTTGCTGGAGATCCTGATCCGCACGAGCTGCCCACCGGGTGGCCTGGTGGGCGACTGGTTCGCCGGCTCGGGGGCTGCTGGCGTCGCCTGTCGGCTCGCCGGTCGGCGCTATGTCGGCTGCGAGATCGATCCTGTCATGGCGCAGAAAGCGCGCGACCGTATCGCGTCCGTGCTGCCGCTCGGCGAGGGAATGGTTCCGCTTCCATCGCTACAGAAAAACTCCGTTTGGTCGAAAAGATCATCCAGGGCCGCGACTTCACTTGCATGGCGGAAAGCCTCAACGCCGTGGAGGCATGGCTCGGCTCTCTTCCCGGCCATATCTATGCCAATGTGCGCCAGCCACCCGTCTCGACGTTGAACCTGGCGCATATGATTCCGCTGTCAGCGGTGTGGGCTGGACCGGAGCGCGACACCCACTTCAACGCCCCGCCTCTTTTCTACGGCAGGACGGCGGGCGCTACACCGTTTCGTTTCTCGCTCCATGTCGGCGATGTCGGCCACACGCTGATCGCAGGACCGACAGGAGCTGGCAAATCTGTCCTGCTAGCGCTGATGGCGCTCCAGTTCCGGCGTTATGCGGGATCGCAGATTTTTGCCTTCGATTTCGGCGGGTCCATGCGTGCGGCGACGATGGCGATGGACGGGGACTGGCACGATCTTGGAGGCGGGCTGACGGACGAGGGCGATGGGCATTCCGCCGTTTCCCTTCAGCCGCTGGCACAGATTGACGATCCCGACGAGCGCAAATGGGCCAGTGAATGGCTGGGGCAGATCCTTGTCGGTGAAGGGGTAACGCTGACCCCCGAGGTGAAGTCTCACCTCTGGTCGGCGCTGAATTCCCTGGCATCGTCGCCTGTGCCGGAACGTACATTGTCCGGGCTGGTAGCACTGCTTCAATCCAACGCTTTGAAGCAGGCTCTGGCCCCATACTGCCTCGGTGGTCCTTATGGCCGCCTGCTCGATGCAGACGCCGAACGTCTGGGTGACGCCGATGTCGTGGTGTTCGAGACCGAAGGGCTGATCGGCTCCAGCGCGGCATCATTCGTTCTGTCGTACCTGTTCCACCGCATCGAAGGGCGACTGGACGGGAGGCCGACGCTGCTGGTCATCGACGAAGGCTGGCTGGTGCTGGATGACGGGGACTTTGCCGGCCAGCTCCGAGAGTGGCTAAAGACGCTGCGCAAGAAGAACGCATCGGTGATTTTCGCCACCCAGTCGCTGTCCGATATCGCCAATTCCCGCATTGCGCCTGCCGTGGTGGAAAGCTGCCCGACCCGGATCTTCCTGCCCAACGAACGGGCGATCGAGCCACAGATCGCGGCCATCTATCGCGACTTCGGGCTGAATGACCGGCAGATCGCCATCATCGCCCGCGCGGCATCCAAGCGGGAATATTACTGCCAGACCCAGCGGGGGAACCGGCTGTTCGAACTGGGGCTCGGCCCTGTCGCCCTGGCGCTGTGCGCGGCCTCCGGCAAGGACGACCACAGGCTGATCGATCGGGTGCTGGCGGAGCACGGGCGGGTTGGGTTCCTGCCCGCCTGGTTCGAGGCGCGTGATGTCATGTGGGCGGCTGATCTTCTGCGGGAAGGGGAGGTGCCGTGAGATATCGTCTGATTCCTGCCGTTATGGTCGTTGCTTTTACGGTTTCTGCTTCTCAATCCGCCCATGCCCAATGGGCGGTGTATGATGGCGCGAACCATGTCGAGAACGTGCTGATCGCGGCGCGCACGCTCCAGCAGATCGACAACCAGATCACGTCACTGGCCAATCAGGCGCAGATGCTGGTCAATCAGGGTCGCAATCTGGCGAGCCTCCCGCTTTCGACACTGTCGACGCTGCAATCGACGATTTCCCAGACGACGGCGTTGCTCGCGCAGGCGCAGAATATCGCATACAGCGTCCAGTCCGTTGAGCAGCAGTACCAGCAGTCATACACATCGTTATCGTCAGGCATGTCAGACAGCGCCCTGTTCAGTCAGGCGCAGACGCGGTGGCAGAATTCCGTGGGTGGGTTCGAGGATGCCCTGAAGCTTCAGGCGCGGGTGGTAGGAAATATCCCGAGCGACAGCTCGGCCATGACGCAACTGGTCTCGGCGAGCCAGAGTTCGGCCGGGGCGCTACAGGCCGCACAGGCGGGAAACCAGCTTCTCGCGCTTCAGTCTCGCCAGCTTTCCGACATCCAGGCCGAACTCGCGGCTAATGGCCGGGCCGCGGACCTCGAACGGGCGCGACAGGCGGCGAACGAGGCCGGTGCGGAAGCCCAATATCAGCATTTCTCGCAGTATGACGCCTATGTTCCCCAGGCCGTCGCCATCCCAAGTTCTGGATATTGAGCAATGGCGAGCGACAATGTCGGCATCATCGACGGCTTCCTGAATACCTTCGAGACCACGATCGACAGCGGTTTCGGTCTGGTCCGGGGAAGCGTGGTGTCGCTCGCGGGTTCGCTCTCGGTGCTGGACATCGTGCTGGCGGGGCTGTTCTGGGCGTGGGCGGCCGACGAGGACATCGTCCAGCGTCTCGTGAAGAAGACGCTGTATATCGGCTTCTTTGCCTTCATCATCGACCATTTCAGCGGCCTGTCGGGGATCGTTTTCAACAGTTTCGCGGCCCTCGGTCTCAAGGCCGGCGGCGGCACGCTGGCAATTGCGGACTTCATGCACCCCGGCCGACTGGCGGCGACCGGGCTCGATGCCGCGCAACCGCTTCTGGATGCGGCGAGTAAACTGGCGTTTTCGTTCGGTGCGCTGGCCAGCATCGTGCAGATCCTCGTCCTGGTCCTGTGCTGGTTCATCGTGCTGGCGGCCTTCTTCATTCTCGCGGTGCAACTCTTCGTGGCGATCGTCGAGTTCAAGCTGACCAGCCTAGCCGGTTTCGTGCTGATCCCGTTCGCCCTGTTCAATCGCACCGCTTTCCTGGCCGAGAAGGCGCTGGGCAATGTCGTATCGTCCGGTGTGAAGATCATGGTGCTGGCGGTCATTTCCGCCATCGCCTCCGTGCTGTTCAGGCAGTTCACGACGTCCTACGGTGATAGTGCGCCCACCATCGGCCAGGCGCTGTCCGTTGTTCTGGCGTCGCTCTGCATCGTGGGTCTCGCCATTTTCGGCGGCTCTCTCGCCAATGGGCTGATCTCCGGTGCCCCGCAGCTTGGTGCCGGGGCAGCGGCCGGAACCGCAATGGCGGTGGGCGCGATGGGTGCTGCGGCTGTTGCCGCGCCCGCTGCCCTGGCGTCTGGGGGCGCTGCCGCGCTTGGTGCGACGGCCGCGGCAGCGCGCGGCGGGGCTGCCGTCGCAGGTGCCGCCACGACAGCCTACTCCATGGGAGCAGCCGGACAGACCGGCGCGGCGGGCATGGCGTCGGCGGCTGGCAATGTCGGTCGCGCCGCTGGTGGTGCTGCGATGAACGCCGTGAAGAACAAGGTCGGCGCGGCAACATCCTCGTTGAAGGAAAGCTACTCTGCTGGCGGACGCTGGGCCGCCGGTGCGATGGGCGCCGGCGGAGAAGGCGATAGGCCATCGGGTGACGGTGGATCTTCAGGCCCGTCCGGCGGCGGAGGTGATCCCGGTACCGGGCCTGCCGGTAGCGGTAACCCTGGCGGCGGCCCCGATGGCGGCGACGGCTCCGACGGCAAGCCGCCCCGCTGGGCGCGAAAGATGAAGCGCCGCAACGCCGCCACCCATGCTGCCGAGGCCGCCCATATCATCCGCTCCGCCGATGGCGGGGGCGGGTCCACGTCCATCGATCTCTCGGAGAAAGAATGATGTTCCGTCGCTCCACAACACGCTACGGGACCACGCCCGAGCCCGTCACGCCCTACCAGAAAGCCGCACAGATCTGGGATGAGCGCATCGGCTCGGCCCGTGTGCAGGCCCGCAACTGGCGGTTGATGGCGTTCGGTTCCCTGTTCCTGTCCGCAGGTCTCGGGGCCGGGCTGGTCTGGCAGTCCGCGCGCGGCACCATCACGCCGTGGGTCGTGCAGGTCGACACGCTCGGTCAGGCGCAGGTCGTGGCGCCGGCGACGTCCGGCTACATGCCCGCTGATCCGCAGATTGCCTGGTATCTGGCACAGTTCGTCCACGACGTGCGCTCCCTGTCATCCGATGCCGTCGTGGTCCGGCATAACTGGCTGCGCGCCTATAATTTCACCAGCGTTTCTGGTGCCGTGGCGCTGAACGATTATGCCCGCCTGAATGATCCGTTTTCGCGGATCGGGCACGAGCAGGTCGAGCTGGACATCGCTTCGGTAATCCGGGCCTCGCCCGCCAGCTTCCGCGTCGCCTGGACCGAGCGCCATTACCGTGACGGCGCGTTCACCGGCACCGAACGCTGGACCGCCATCGTGTCGGTTGTTCTGCGCACGCCGCGCGACGCTGATCATCTTCGGAAAAACCCGCTTGGAATCTACGTCTCTGCCATCAACTGGTCGAAGGAACTCGGGCAATGATCCGTCGCGCTCTTCGTGCTTTGCCGTTGCTAACCCTGCCCCTGGCGGGTTGCGCGCAACAGTACCATCCACCCGTCATACGATATGACGACGCGGCCCAGGCCACGCTCCTGCCTGATCCGCCGAAGCCTGTGCGGGTGGCGGAGGTGCCACAGCCACTCCCGCTGCCGGGCCAGCTCAAGCCGCTTCCGCCCTTACGGCGTACCCATGTCGTGCCCGAGGCGGCTGACCCTACCGTGCGCGTGACCCAGGCCAATCTTGCCGCTCGCATCCAGCCGACGCGGGCCGGTTACGTGAACGCGGTGCAGGTTTACCCCTACAGCGCGGGAGCGCTCTATCAGGTCTATGCTTCGCCCGGCGAGATCACCGACGTTATGCTCCAGCCGGGTGAAAAACTGGTGGGTACCGGCCCGGTCGCGGTGGGTGATACCGTGCGCTGGATCGTCGGCGATACCACCAGTGGCGCGGGCACGACCAGGCGCGTGCATATCCTGGTCAAGCCGACGCGACCGGATCTCATCACCAATCTGATCGTCAATACCGACCGGAGGAGCTACCTTGCCGAACTGCGGGCGACACCCACGACCTATATGGCGTCGGTGTCCTGGGATTATCCCGAGGACGACCTGATTGCCCTGCATCGGCAGGACAGCGACGCCGATGATGCAGCCCCGGTGGATGCGGGGCTGGATCTGAATGCGCTGAATTTCCGTTACGCTATTCAGCCGGTGAAAGGTGGCACGCCGCCCTGGCTGCCCAGCCGGGCGTTTGACGATGGCCACAAGGTCTATATCGCGTTTCCGTCCGGTATCGGGCAGGGCGAACTGCCGCCGCTGTTCGTGTTGGGGGCCGATGGCGGGCCGGAATTGGTGAACTACCGCGTCCGGCAGAACTGGATGATCGTCGATTGCCTGTTTGCCGCCGCCGAATTGCGGCTGGGCGACAGGCATTCCGAGCAGCGGGTACGGATCGTGCGCACGGATGGCAGGAAGTCATGAGCGGCGCGGAAGAGCGCCCGGAAGGGAATACGGGAGCCACCACAAGCGGAAGCGGAACAGGACCATCATCCCCGCCGCCCTCTCCCGATCTGCGGCTGCGCGCGCAGCGTCCGCCGGTGGTCCGGCTCTCGCGCCCCGTCATCTGGACGCTGGGTGGTGCGGGGATGCTCGCGATCGGTCTTGCGCTGGGCTACGCGCTGCAAAATGGTGCGCAGAAGGGGCCGCTCCAGGGGGCACAGGACACCGACACCCGCCCCTCGGCCGACGGGCTGGCCGCACTCCCCAATGACTATACCGCCACCCCGAAACTCGGGCCGCCTTTGCCCGGCGATCTCGGCAAGCCGATCCTCGATGCACAGCGGAACGGTCGCGCGGGACCGGTTTCCGGCATGGGAGACCGGCGTGGCGATCAGGAGATCGAGGCGGCACGCACCAGCAGGCTCTTCGCGCAGATCGAGGCGCGGGAGGGCCAGGCTGCGCAGACGATTCCGGTCATGGCCACCGCTCCCGGAGCACAGGCATCACCGACCGGCCCCGACCAGCAGACCGGCAATCGCGCCTTTCTGGCAGGTCAGCCGGATCGCGCGACGGTCAGCCCGGACCGGATCGTATCTCCCGCCTCGCCCTATATGCTCCAGGCCGGGACCGTCATTGCCGGCGCGCTGAACACGAAGATCAGTTCCGATCTGCCCGGCCAGATCGTGGGGCATGTGACCCAGAACGTCTATGACAGTCCGACAGGCCGGTTCTTGCTCGTCCCGCAGGGTAGCACCCTGTTCGGAGCCTATAACAGCGGCATTTCCTTCGGGCAGCAGCGCACCCAGATCATCTGGACGCGGCTGATCTATCCGAATGGCGAAAGCCTCGTCCTGGAAAAGCTGCCCGGTGGCGACGCCATCGGCCAGTCTGGCCTGTCCGATGAGGTGAACAATCATTGGGGGCAACTGTTCAAGGCGGCCCTCGTCACGACCCTCCTCAGCGTGGGCTCCGAGGCCGGGACGTCATGGAACGAGAACAACCTGATGCAGGCCATCCGCTCCGGCGCGAGCAACGGGTTTTCTATGGTCGGCAACCGGCTGATTGATCGCAGCCTGAATATTCAGCCGACGCTGACAGACCGCCCGGGCCTGCCGTTCACGCTTATCCTGAATCGCGACCTTGTCCTGAAACCCTGGCACCCAAAGGAACCGGCTCCATGACGAAGCTGCGCATCACCGAAATTCCCGACGAGAAGCCGGTCCGTGTCACCGTGGACCTGCCTGCGGACCTGCATCGCGATCTCGTCGCTTATGCTGCCCTGGTCAGCCAGAACGGCCAGTCCGTCGATCCGGCCCGTCTCGTACCGCACATGATCCGTGGCTTTATCACCTCCGACCGCGCGTTCCGAAAGCTCCGGCAGGAGCCACGGCGGGCACCCGTTAAAACGCAGTCGCCTGCTGCTCCAGAAAACGGATGACTGTCCTCGCGGCCGGTGGGCAGCGCTCACGATGCCAAGCCGCGCCATAGGCGAAGTGGGAAAATCCGTCCCCGTCGATGACTTCCACTACCGCGATCCGCTCCCGGATGGCAGCGGGCAGAAAACCCAGCCAGGCATCCGGCAACAGAGCGATGCCGCTGCCATTCGCTGCCAATGCGACGACCCGCAGGCTTCTGACCGCCTCCTGACGTGTCACCGGCACGAATCCCGCCTGCCGCATCTTGCGCATCAAGAGCGCGAGCAGTTCCTCGCCGGTATCATCCTTGCCGATCAGAAAGATTCCATCATGCAACTCAGCCCATGACGCGGTTCCGACCTGTGCGATCGGATGTTCGGCCGACATGATCGCAACGACACGATCGCTCCAGAGCGGGACGGTGGCCACCATGCTGCCGGGCAGGGGCAGCGTCATTATCGCGAGGTCGATCTCCTCCTGTTCCAGGGCCTGGAACAGTTCTTTTTTCGCATTATCCCGATAAGTGAAGGAGATACCGGGTTGCGCAAGGCTGTACGACTCCAGTATCGCCGAGATCCGGCCGGGTGGGATGCTGCCCTGGACGCCCACGGAGATGACGCCGGTCTCGCCCCGGCTCCAACGCCGCGTGCGCTCGTACAGTCCGACTGTTCCATCGAGCAACTTCTCAGCCTCTCGCAGAAAGGCAACTCCCGCCGGGGTGAGCCGGGCACCGCTCGACGTGCGTCGAAAAAGGGAGACGCCAAGTCGCTCTTCCAGTAACCGCAAGGACCGGCTTACGGCAGATTGTTTGCCTCCCAGCGCCCGTGCGGCTCCATGGATACTTCCCTCCCTCGCGATGACACGCACGAACAGCAATTCCCGCAGATCGAGAGGTGGTCGCCGAACCGACATTTTCTGTCTATCCCGATTTTTTGAAGACCTTCGGCATGACCTGCCAAAATCCAGTCATTGTGCTTTCAAGTCTGCAACAATAATTCGTTCACGATATATTATGACGTTACTCTCTGCCTTCGCCATGAAGCCATCGCAATATCCGCGCTGCGGTGCAAAATGCTCTTGTGGCATAGTGCGCTAATGTACCACCTCGCCGAAGAGAAATGGAAGCATGATGAACCTATTGGACGAATTCATCCCGCGCTTCGATTTCAGCGAGCGACACAGTGTCGATATCTCCGCCCCGGCCAGTCGCATCATGAACGCGGTGGCTGCATGGCGGAATCAGGACGATCCGCTGGTTCGTGCCGCCATCCGCCTGCGCGAAATGCCCGCCCGGCTGTTAGGCCATGCGCGGCAACGGAATCTGGACCTCACCGACTTCACGCTGCTGGAACGGCGAGGCGATGCCGCCCTGGTCTACGGCCTCGTCGGCGCGTTCTGGCGGGCGGATTACGGATTGTGCGACATTCCCACAACGGACGCTTTTCTCACCCCTTGCCATGATGACGTCTGCAAGCTCGCTCTGGGCTTCTCCATCCAGCCGGGACCACACGGTACCCAGTTGCTGGTGACGGAAACCCGCGTGTTTTGCGCCATGGACCGGGCCAGGCGTCGCTTCACGCCCTATTGGTATCTGATCCGCCCGGTCAGCGGCCTGATCCGCCGCCGCATGCTCGCGACCATCCGGGAACAGTCGGAGTCTCCGCCCTCTCATCACCCGCGCGCAGCATTGCCATGAAGCTTTACGACTACCCCACCGCCCCCAATCCACGGCGTGTGCGCTTCTTCATCGCCGAGAAAGGGCTGACGATTCCTATCGTTACAGTTGATCTGGCGAAGCACGAGCAGTTCGCGCCCACGTTCCGCCTCCTTAACCCCTCCTGCACCGTTCCCGTCCTGGAACTGGACGACGGCACCGCGATCAGCGAGGTGCCCGTCATCTGCCGTTATCTGGAGGAGTTGCATCCCGATCCCCCTCTGATGGGCGCGACGCGAGAACAACGCGCCATCATCGGCATGTGGGACCGGCGCATGGAGATCGACGGCTATCTTGCCGCGATGGAAGCCGTACGGAACAGCCTGCCGGGACTGTCGGGCCGCGCACTGGTCGGACCACACGGCTATGCGCAAATCCCCGAGCTTACCGCGCGCGGCCGTCAGAGGCTGGCCGATTTCATGGCCGATCTGGACACCCGGCTGCGCGATGTACCCTATGTCGCGGGCAATGCCTTCTCGATCGCTGACATCACCGCGTTCGTCACGCTGGATTTCGCCCGTAGCCGACTGAAGCTGGCATTGCCAGACGAGGCCTCCGCCCTGCATGCATGGGTCACGAGCATCGCGAAACGGCCAGGAGCACAGGCATGACGGCCTTTGCCATACTCTTGTTAGCCGGCATCTCGTTCAAGAGCGCTGTTCTACTTATGAACATCACCCGCCCGAACATCCTGACGATGTGTGCCACGGGATTCGGCACGCTACGCCGTAGCCACCCCCGATTTGCTCCGGGCTGCTTACAAAATGCTTACATTCCTGTGCTACGGCACACTGTAAACAAAAAACGGTCCCGAAGGAACGTCTTTAACCGCCTGATTTTCCTTGGAAAATCTGGAGCGGGCGATGGGATTCGAACCCACGACCCCAACCTTGGCAAGGTTGTGCTCTACCCCTGAGCTACGCCCGCTTCGTCTGCGATGAGCGGTGATTTAAAGCAGGCTTCCACGCTGTGCAAGCCCTTCAGTGCAGATTCCGCGTAATTTTTTCTTCAGTGAAACGTCGGTGGCGGTAGAGCAATAAAAACCGGTCAGATCCCCGGCAGTTCGTTTGCGGTCACGACCCGCCAGACTCCGTCATGGCATTCAAGAATCGTGAGCGAAAGATTCTGGATCGAGAAATGCAGGGCGGTGTCAGCGTCAATCCTGAGCGCATGCGCCAGCGCGGCCCTGATGGCGCCGCCATGGCTCACGACGACCATATCCCGTTTCGCATGACGGACCGCCAGCGTGCTCAGCGTATGGCCGACACGCTGGCAGACATCGACCATGCTTTCTCCGCCCGGCGGTCGTTCCTCGCCCGAAAGGGGCCAGAAGTAATGGGGCGCACGCTCAAGCCGCTTCGGGAACTCGGCGTGCGGCAGGCCCTGCCATTCCCCCAGTTCCTGCTCCAGAAAACCCGGCTCGACAGTCACGCTCCTCTCGCCATATCCCGCATTCTGAATGGCTTCCGCCGTGCGACGGGTGCGGGAGAGGGGAGTGATGAACCACGATGCATCAGAAGGCAGACGCCGGGCCAGGGCCTCATACATGGGCTGCTGCGCAACAAGGCTGTCCGGACAGAGGGGCACATCCATCGTGCCATACATCATGGCGCGCGCATTCTGTTCCACGAGAGCGTGCCGGATCAGCCAGAAACGGGTGACACCTCTTTCAAGCCGGGGCGCATCAAGGAAGTTTCCCTGATTTTTCTGCTCTTCAGGGCACGCGGCCGGGACGGCTGAAGCCATCATTTCTCTCCATTCTGTTGTGACAGGCTGCGCTCCGGAGCTGGAACGGACAGGGTGGCGGGCGCGTAAGTCGGTAGCGGGTCATACCGCGCAATGCGTTCCCAGTGATGACAAATCAGGGAAATTTTTGCGAGAATCAGGCGGGCGTCGGCAATTTCACGCGCCAGACGCACTTCCGTGCTCAACTCTGCGTGAATCGGCTCACCGGAGACCAGCCGGGCCCCGGCTGAAATTCTCAGGGCGCCAGCCATATCTCCCTTCAGAGCCTTGCTGGGCATCGCAACAGGCTGGCCAATATGACAGAGCAGGCCGGCTACGACGCTTTCGCGCTCCGGTTCATCGGGACGGAAAACCGGTCTGAGGTCAGCGTTCAGCCAGTGATAGAGGAGACGGGTTTTCTCAAGCTCAAGCGGGATGAAGGCGTCGGTGTCGTTGCTGTCCGGAGCGCGAACCAGAAAGCTGAGGATGGTGGTCATGTCATCCCAGGACTCCGGCAGGACAGCCCGCACAGGCGTCGGCGTGTCCAGCAGCAGAATGTCCGGGCATTGCGCCATGGCCTCCCTGACGCCCGACAGAAAACGCTCAAGACGCCAGCGTGTCTCCAGCGGTGGAACGGAAGCGAGCGCTTCCATTTCAGCCAGAGCCGCGGTCCAGCGTAGAATGAGGCCGTGATTCACAGCCTCTGACAGATTATGGGTGGCTGCGCACTCAGGCCACTCACCGCAGCCTGCGTAGGCTTTCAGGCCGGCGGGTAAAACACCGTGATCAAGTCGTGACCGCCAGGCCTCGGGCAGGAGAAGGGCCCCGCAGAAAGGCGGTCCCGTGAAGAATTTTGATCCCGTGACCATGACGGCGCGTCCGGCCTGGACCCACCCGCCGATGCGGGAGGGCATCAGGCGCGCCTGACAGGCATCGACCACGATATCGCAATCCTGCCCGAACTTTTTGGAAAAAGCCTCCAGTGCCGTCTCATTGGGAGCCAGAAGGCCGGTTTTGGAGAGGTCCAGCTGGTGCAGGAGCACATGACGACCTGCCCGGGTCGCCCGCTCCACATGAGTCCGGCACTCTTCTGTCAGAATGGCTTCGTCCACTTCGCTTCCGTCCGGATTCCGCAGCCGGACTTCCTCAACCGCATCCGCGGCGATGGAGCCGAAGCCTTCGATGCAGTTGCCGCGAGGAACATGCGGACTATGCGCCGTGTCTGTGGCGAAGTGGCAGCCTGCGGCGGCCAGCGGAACGCCCCGGCCGGTTTCTTCAGGAGCGATGAGGATGTTGGTGACCGGCTTGTGTGCCGGATTCATTTCCGCGATCGCGAGCGCCGCCAGTTCGCAGTCGGTTCCAGATGGCGCGAGAATGACACGCTCGCCGTCGGGCAGGCCATAATATCGAGCCAGCCTGTTACGCACGTTACGTGCCGTTTCAAGAAGCGTTGAATGGCTACAGTCGTATAGCAGGGCCCTTTGCAACTGAATCCGGACTCGCTCCGCCGCCGCAAAGCCGCGCTCTGAAACGGAAGAAGCCGTGGACGAGGCAAAAGTCGCAGCCCAGGGGCGAGGCCGGTGCGAGCAGCCGTAATGGTTGAGGCCGCTACGGGGATCAAGCTGGAGTCGCGCATCGCCTCCGGACGCCATCAGGACTTCCAGCGGTCCGATGAGCGCCCATACTTTTGTCAGCCACGAGAAAACAGCCTCAAATAACGGGAGGGATGGTGTCGTGGCGCTTTTCATCCCGGCAGGGAGATGGGTTTCCAGCGTTTTCCATATCCGCATGAGAACAGATGATGGTGGCGGCTCGTCGCCTTTCATGAGGAGGAGCCCTTCAGGCGAGGGCAGACCCTGCCCAGACCCTTCATCGAGCGCTTCGAACAGTGCCGCGGTTCGAGCGGCGGCAAAACTGGCCCTCAGCAGAAGCGGCAGAGAGGGCTGGCCGGTCTCCTGGGTCAGGAGTCCCTCAAGCAGAAGTGACAGTTCCAGACCATGCCGGATGGTCCAGGCCGGTCCGGCCTGAAGGGTTCTGTCCGGGAAGACAAGCCGCATCCTGTCCGGTGTATTTCCGCTGATATCGAAGGTGGAAGCGCAACGTCCCGCCACAATCGCGGCACGTGTTTCTTCCGCCACACAACGAAGATCAGGCCGTTTCAGGAAGTGAAAAACTGCGAGGGCGGACGACTGTGCCAATATGAGAGCATCCTGTTGCCGTTAAATGAACATCAAGAGTGCCATAAGTATGGTTAATTCGATACTCAGGTGTGTCGCCTGTTGTAACAGATGCGTGACGTGACGTGCTGGCGGTACCGGCCAGCCTTCGCTATAGGCTGTAGTGCCCTTATGGAAGGCACTCGAAACGGGATGATTTGATGCGTATTCTTCTCACTGGCGGATGTGGATTTATCGGATCCGCTGTTGTGCGCCATATTATCGGCGCTACCGAACACTCGGTGCTCAATGTGGACTGCATGACTTACGCCGCGTCACCGGAAACGGTGGCGGCCGTCGCGTCGTCAGATCGTTACCAGTTCGCACAGGTCAACATCACGGATGGCCCGGCGCTGGCGAAGCTGTTCGAGGAGTTCCGTCCCGACGCTGTCATGCATCTGGCTGCTGAAAGCCACGTGGATCGCTCCATCGATGGTCCCGGCGTGTTCATCCAGACCAACGTGGTCGGAACCTATACGCTGCTTGAAGCCACCCGCACCTACTGGCAGACACTGGACGAAGCTGCCCGCAAGGCGTTCCGGTTCCACCACATCTCCACTGACGAAGTCTTTGGCGCGCTGGAGCTGGACGATCCTCCGTTCACCGAGACCACGCCCTACGATCCACGCAGCCCGTATTCCGCTTCGAAAGCCTCTTCCGATCATCTGGTCCGCGCCTGGTATCATACCTATGGCCTGCCGACCTTCGTGACCAACACGACCAATAATTACGGCATCTGGCATTTCCCGGAAAAACTGATCCCGCTGGTCACCATCAACGCCATCGAAGGCAAGGAACTGCCGGTCTACGGCAAGGGCGAGAACGTTCGTGACTGGCTGTTCGTGGAAGATCACGCGGAAGCGCTGGTCAAGGCGGTTGAAGTCGGCAAGCCGGGCGAGACCTACGCCATCGGCGCCCGCCAGCCGCGCACGAACCTTGAGGTCGTGAAGACGATCTGCTCGGTTCTGGACGAACTTCTGCCTGATCCGGCTGGTCCGCGCGAGCGTCTTATCCGTTTCGTCACCGACCGTCCCGGACATGATTTCAAATACGAAATCGATGCGACCCATGCGGAGACCGAACTGGGCTGGAAAGCCAGGCACAACTTCGAGTCAGGTATCCGTCGGACCATCCAGTGGTATCTCGATAATCGTGACTGGTGGGAATCCATCCGTTCACGTCGCTATACTGGCGAACGTCTCGGTCAGGCCAAGAAATAAACCCTCCGGAAGCGCATAATCATGACTAAAGCACCACCAGTCGAGACCAACATGAAGGGTATTCTGTTGGCCGGAGGTTCAGGCACGCGCCTGTATCCGATGACACTCGCCGCCAGCAAGCAGTTGCTGCCGGTCTACGACAAGCCGATGATCTACTACCCGCTGACGACGCTCATGCTCGCCGGCATCCGGGACATCATGATCATCTCCACGCCTGCCGATCTGCCGCAGTTCAAGCGTCTGCTCGGCGACGGCTCACAGTTCGGTGTCCGCTTCGAATATCGTGAGCAGCCGACACCTGACGGCATCGCGCAGGCTTTCCTGATCGCGGGTGAGTGGCTGAAAGGCAGCCCATGCGCCCTGGTGCTTGGTGACAACCTGATCTTCGCCGATCATCTGTCCGCGCTGCTCCAGAAGGCTGGAAAGATCGAGAAGGGCGCGACCGTGTTCGCCTATCAGGTCCGTGACCCGGAACGCTATGGTGTGGTCAGCTTTGATGAGACCGGCAAGGCTCTCACGGTTGAAGAGAAACCCGCCGAGCCCGCTTCGAACTGGGCCATCACCGGCCTCTATTTCTACGATGACCGTGTGTATGACTTTGCCCGCAAGGTGAAGCCGTCCCCGCGTGGCGAACTGGAAATCACCGACCTCAACCGTTTCTACCTTGAGGAAGGCACCTTGCAGGTCGATCGTCTGGGGCGCGGCTGCGCGTGGCTGGACGCCGGACTTCCCGAGAGCCTCATGCAGGCCGGTCAGTTCGTCCACACGATTCAGGCGCGTCAGGGCATGCTTGTCGGCTCGCCGGGAGAGGTGGCCTTCCGCATGGGGTACATCACTGCGGACCAGCTTCGGGATCACGCGGCGAAAATGGGCAAGACCGAACTTGGTCGTGTGCTGAAAGAACTGGCTGACCACGGCCAGCAGGGCTGAAACTCCTGCTTCCCCCTTGCCCGGCAGACGGACAGGGGGGGAAGGTTCACCGCTGCGGTGCCTTGCTTGTTTCAGAGGGGTCGTCATGGCCCGTTTTTTATGGAGTAGAGTCTATGAAGGTCGAGCGCCTGGCTATTCCCGACGTCATTCTCGTCACACCGCCGCGATTCTCTGACAATCGCGGGTTCTTCTCCGAAACCTACAATGTTGACCGCATGAAGGAGGCCGGAATCACGCTTCCCTTCGTGCAGGACAATCAGAGCCTGTCGCGCCAGAAAGGCGTCGTGCGTGGCCTGCACTGCCAGCTCGACCCGCACGCACAGGGCAAGCTCGTGCGCTGCACCAAGGGCGCGATCTGGGATGTCGCCATCGACGCCCGCACAGGCTCCCCGACCTACGGCAAATGGGTTGCTGCCGAATTGTCCGAAGAGAACTGGTCACAGCTCTGGATTCCGCCCGGCTTCCTGCATGGTTTCTGCACTCTGACGGAAAACGCAGAGGTGCAGTACAAATGCACAGGCCTGTATGACAAGGCGTCCGAGCGTGCGGTGATCTGGAACAGCAGGGAACTGGCGATCGACTGGCCGATCAAGCCGGAAGAAGCCGTGCTGTCCGACAAGGATCTGGAAGCGCCGGAATTTTCCGCAGCCAAAGGGTGGTTCGAATACAAATGACCGATACCTCCAGCAAAGGTCCGATCCTCGTCACGGGCGGTAACGGACAGCTCGCCACCTCTCTGGCCAATCTTGGCGGCCCGCGCATTGATCGCGTCGGGCGTCCCGAGTTCGATTTCGCAAAGCCGGAAACCATCGAAGCCGTGCTTGACGCGCACAGGCCAGCCGCCGTGGTGAACGCCGCGGCATGGACGGCTGTTGACCTCGCCGAGACGGAAGTCGCCGGTGCGGATGCCGCCAACTGCACGGGACCGGCACTGCTGGCTGCGGCGTGCGCCAGCCGCAACATCCCCTTCCTTCATGTGTCCACGGACTACGTGTTTTCCGGTGACAAAGGGGCTCCTTATCTGGAGAGCGATCCGGTTTCTCCGGACACTGTCTATGGACGCACGAAGGCCGAGGGCGAGCAGAAGGTTCTGGCGGCTGATCCGAAGGCCATCATCCTGCGCACCTCATGGGTTTACTCCGCGCACGGCAAGAACTTCGTCCGCACGATGATCAATGCCGGCGCGAAGAATCCGGTCCTGAAGGTGGTGGGCGACCAGCGCGGCAATCCGACCAGTTCGGACGATCTGGCTGAGGCGATCCTCTCCATCATCGCGCTTATCGAGCGTGATGGCTGGAAAGACGGGTATGCCGGCATCTACCACGCCTGTGGTACGGGTGAAGCGACATGGCATGAACTGGCTGTCGCGGCACTTGAAAACGCAGCACGTCACGGTCAGAAGATGCCGGAAGTTTCAGCCATCCGTACGGAAGACTGGCCGACACCGGCCAAGCGTCCGGCTGATTCCCGCATGGATAACAGCAAGCTGAACAGCGTGTTCGGCGTAAAGATGCCGGACTGGCGTCAGAGCGTTACGCGCACGGTCGACACGCTGTTTTCCGACAAGGCCGGCTGACGGGCATCGCCGGGTGATGAGCGCATCTTCATGATTTCTGACGACGATGCCTCATCTCCGGCCCGTGTTCCCCGACTTGTTTCTTCAAGAGCGAGAAACGCTGCGTCCGGAGTGACAATCCTGCTGTCGGTTCACAATGGCGAAGCCTATCTGAACACACAGCTCGATTCTTTTCTGGCGCAGAATTACAGCAACTGGACACTGGTCTGGCGGGATGATGGATCATCCGATGCTTCCCGCTCCATTGTCCGCGCTTTCGCGGCTCATCGCGGCGCAGGACGCTGTCAGGAAGTTGACGCTGAAACATCGGCCTGCCTGGGTATTGCCGAATCCTACCGTCGTCTTCTGGAACATGTGCAGCCCGGCACCATGGTCGCCTTCGCGGACCAGGATGACCTCTGGCTCCCGGACAAGCTGCGGCGCGCAGTCGTAGCTCTCGGAGATATCCCGGCAGGAACGCCGGCCCTGTATTGTGCCCGGCAGATCCTCACGAACAATATTCTGCAACCCATTGGTCTCTCCCCTTTCCTGACCGCGCCTTCCGGCCGCCTTTCAGCCCTGACGCAGAACATCGCCACCGGATGCACGGTCGTATTCAACGGGAAAGCCTTTGATCTGCTCATGGCGACGCAGCCTCCGCCTCCGCTTATCCTGCATGACTGGTGGGTTTATCTGACGGTTGTGACGGCGGGAGGAGTAGTCTGCACGGATAATCGTCCGGCCCTGCTCTATCGTCAGCACAACGCCAACGCCATTGGCGCCGCGCCATCCTGGCTGAAGCGTGGCAGGGCGGCTCTCCGCAGGGGGCCGAAAGCCTTCATGGCGATCTTTCGTTCCAATCTCGACTGGCTGCTTGCCCGCAGCTTCATCCTCACGCCTGAAACAGGTGATTCTCTTGTCGTCATTCGGCAAGGACTGAAGGGAAATTTCCTTCACCGGTTATTTCTTTTGCGTCGTTTTCCCCAACTGACACGGGTTGGTTTCGCGGAAAGCGTGTTGTTCCGCCTCTGGTTTGTCTGTGGATAGCGGCGCTAACAGCCTCTGCTGGAGTGTCGGGTTTCCGCGTTTTTCTATTGCTTCTGTAGAGGCGATGGCGTCCGGCATCCGCTTTCCCTGTGGTTCGGGCGTTTGCTCCCGACGCTGCTTTTTGCGAGAACGCACACAACTGGGTTAACCGTAGGAGCGTTTTCATGTTTCTGGCTCACAGGAACGGCCAACCTGCCTGCGCGGTCGGGACGGAGAAGGACGCCGCTGGCGCTGTCTGGCTCGATCTGGTTGATCCAACGGACACGGAGCGCGATCTGGCCGCTCATCTGACCGGCAAGGTCATTCCACAGCGCAGCGATCTGGAAGAGATTGAAAGTTCTTCCAGACTTCATACCGATGATGACGCTGTTTACATGTCGCTACCGCTGGTGCGGCGCACGGAGACAGATCTTTACTCTTCCCCGATCGGTTTTGTGCTGACGCCCAACTGGCTCGTAACGGTCCGTTTTTCGGACTACGCCTCCTTCGACAACGCGGCGCGCCAGGTCGCGGAATCGAAGGCCAGTTTCAGCAGCGACGACAGTCTGGTCATGATTCTCGAATGTATTGTGGACCGTCTGGCGGATGTTCTTGAGCATGTGGGGCTCAATCTGAATCAGCTCTCGAGGGACGTATTCGCAGGATACGATCCCAAAGGCAGCACGAGACTCGCATCCTGGCAGCGCACCATTCTGCGACGGGTGGGGCATGCGGAAGATTTCAGTTCGCTGATCCGGGACAGTCTGCTTGGGCTTGACCGGATTTCGATTTTCATCAGCGAGAACCGCAAGCACACGCTGCCGAACGGTCTTGCCGCAAGGCTCGCCACAGTCAGTCGCGATGTCACGTCCCTGACGGACTTTGTCTCCCAGCTTTCCAACAAGATTCAGTTTCTGCTCGATGCGGCCCTGGGCTTTATCAGCATAGAACAGAATGACGGCATGAAGATCCTGACTGTGGTCAGCTTCATCGGCGTCGCGCCGACACTGATTGCCGGTATATACGGCATGAACTTCAAGGATATTCCCGAATTAAGCTGGGCCTATGGATACTGGTATTCCCTGTGCGCCATGGTTGTTTCGGTTATTCTGCCGCTTCTGTGGTTCTGGCGGATCGGCTGGCTCAAGACAGACAACAGATAGGTCGGAGATACCTCGATATGCTGAGATCTTTCACTCTCCCGGCTCTTGTTTTCTGCATCCTTGCCAGCGCGCCCGCATTGGCGGGGGGCGCGGAAAAGCCGCAAGAGACGACAGGCTTTCTCAACCGGATGACGACGGAACCGCAGCAGTACGGGGGTCTTTCCGGCACGGAGCCGATGCGTCTTCTGGTCGGGTTTCATTATACGGACACCCGGTCCTTCACAGGTGAGTTCGCCCAGCTTGACGCGTCCCTGCGCCCGGTCAGGGTCGGCGCACTTCATGGCATTCTCTCACCTGCCACGCCTGAGCGCAGCGCCTCCTGCTCTTTCAGGGTTGTTTTTCCGGATCGTGTCATGATTTTCAACGGGTCATGCGGGCTGGAGACGGTGTCAGGGAGTATCAGAACGCGCCTGACACCTGCCTCCCTGAATGCACAACTGCTGAATGCAATTTCGCCTGACGTCTCTACGGGACAGTATTGGTTAACAAAAACGGGTTTCAGGGCAGCTCTGACGCCTGCTCCGTACAGTCCGCCATCAGAACTGACGATCCGTGCGATAAATCACTTGACAGAATAAAAACACGTGTCTACTCGACAAACACCATTGGCGGGTTTTTTGCCAATGCGTTCCTTAAAATCAGGATTTCGCCATCGGACACGGCACATGTCGTGATATTCCGGGGCTTCACCAGACGGTCGTAAGCCTGCGAAAACCCTGACCCTCCCGGTATCCTGCCTGCCACATCAAGGCGCACTGAATGCATCTCGTTGAACTCAAGGCCAAATCTCCGGCCGATCTTCTTTCCTATGCCGAAGAACTCGGTGTGGAGAATGCTTCCTCTCTTCGCAAGCAGGAGCTTCTTTTCGCCATTCTCAAGACGCTGGCCGATAATGACCAGGCGATTTACGGCGAAGGAACACTGGAAATCCTGCCGGACGGTTTTGGCTATCTCCGTTCCCCGGAGGCCAACTACCTCCCCGGCCCCGATGACATCTATATTTCTCCCCTTCAGGTGCGCCGCTTCGGCCTGCGCACGGGCGACACGGTGGAAGGCCAGATCCGCGCCCCGCGCGACGGTGAGCGTTACTTCTCGCTGCTGAAGGTCAACACGATCAACTTCGAGCCGCCCGAAGCAGTCCGCCATCGCATCAACTTCGACAATCTCACGCCGCTCTATCCTGAGCGCCGTCTGCAGATGGAAGTCGAGGGTCAGGGCGAAGTCGAGCCTCCTCCGACCAAGGGCAAAAAGGGTACGCAGCGCGACTTCACCTCCCGCGTCATCGACCTTGTCGCGCCGATCGGCATGGGCCAGCGCGCGCTGATCGTCGCTCCGCCACGCACCGGCAAGACCGTGATGCTCCAGAGCATCGCCAGTTCGATCTCCGCCAACCATCCGGAAGTCTTCCTGATCGTTCTGCTGATCGACGAACGTCCGGAAGAAGTCACCGACATGGCCCGCTCCGTGCGTGGCGAAGTCGTGGCGTCCACCTTCGATGAGCCCGCACAGCGTCACGTGCAGGTCACGGAGATGGTGCTGGAGAAGGCCAAGCGCCTCGTCGAACACAAGCGCGACGTGGTCATCCTGCTCGACTCGATCACCCGTCTGGCCCGCGCCTACAACACCGTCGTTCCTTCATCGGGCAAGGTGCTGACCGGTGGTGTGGACGCCAACGCGCTCCAGCGTCCGAAGCGTTTCTTCGGTGCGGCCCGTAACATCGAGGAAGGCGGCTCGCTGACGATCATCGCGACCGCGCTGATCGATACCGGGTCGCGTATGGATGAAGTCATCTTCGAAGAGTTCAAGGGCACGGGTAACTCCGAACTCATCCTTGACCGGAAGCTGGCCGACAAGCGTGTCTTCCCGGCCATCGACATCACCAAGAGCGGCACGCGTAAGGAAGAGATGCTGGTCGATCGCGCCACGCTCTCCAAGATGTGGGTGCTGCGTCGTATCCTCGCGCCGATGGGCACGATGGACGCCATGGAGTTCCTGCTCGACAAGCTGAAATACAGCAAGTCGAACAATGACTTCTTTGAAGCGATGAATAACTGATTTTTCAGGTCATCGTTTCAGCGTCTGAGACGTGCCGACATTTGAAACACCGCCTCTCCGGGGCGGTGTTTTTTTATGGTCTGGATGTTTCACACACTGAAAGCAGGGGAGGGCTTCGCCCTGCTTTCGGAAAAGACGACAGCCGCTTTGTCTGCCTGCTTCAACAGGTCGGGATCAAAGGGACTGTGTCCCTTTGTGGGATGCGGGGCAAAGCCCTGAAAGCGTATTTGCCAGGCAGAGAAACGCTTTATTTAACGAATTGCGACAACCTCGGGTGTCACTCATTGAAAGAGCACCCGAACCTTTACTCCGATCTTCCAGCAGTATTTTTATACTTCCCGTAACGATAGATGATGGCGGAACCCGCCCATGCCAGAGCGAAGAGCGCGATCACAATAAAGCCAAGTGTATTGAAGCTCTCTCCCAACGACGCCATCATGTTCCAGAGCTTTCCCTGTATGTTGAACTGGTCAGCAATAAGGTTGAGCGTCTCGATGCTGCCGATGATGAGCGCGACGAGCACGGAAACCAGAGTGATGGCGATATTGTAACGGAGTTTGCGCAGGGGATCGACAAAAGCCCACTGGTAAGCGCCCGTCATCAGCACCCCGTCCGCCGTGTCAATGAGAGACATTCCCGCCGCAAAAAGCGCTGGAAAAACCATAATGGATGCAAGGGCGATACCATGGCTGGCTTCGGATGCCGACAGGCCCAGCAGGGACACCTCTGTTGCCGTGTCGAAGCCCAGGCCGAAGAGGAATCCGAGAAAAAACATATGCCAGCTTTTGGAAACCAGCTTGAATAGCGGTCTGAGAAACCGCGCCAGCACGCCTTTCTGCTCCAGAAGTTTCTCGATGCTGTCAGGCTTTTCCTCAGGGTGCTTTTTGGCGTTTCGGTAGGTCTTCCAGGTTGAGAGCAGAACCAGAAGATTGATCAGGGCCAGAACGAACAGGAAGGTTGCCGAAACAACCGTGCTGATCACACCTCCTATATCTCGCCACGCATCGAGGCGATCCTGCAGGGTGTGTGACAGCATGATCGTGCTGAATGTCGCAATCATGACAATTGTCGAATGTCCCATCGCAAACCATAGACCCAGCGTCAGGGGGCGTTTGCCCGCCTGTATGAGCTGGCGGGTCACGTTATCGATGGCGGCGATATGGTCCGCATCCACGGCGTGTCTGAGTCCGAACCCGTAGGCAATGAGGGCATTGCCCAGCAGAACGGGGGAGTGTCTGAAAAGCACCAGTGCCCATATCCAGATTCCCAGATTGGCAAGAAGCAGACAGATTCCCAGCACGATGATCCGGAGACGGAGAGCGGGCTTGTGCCCTTGCGCGAGATCAGACGCCATACTGCACCGCAGATCGCGCCGAGATCGGCTTAATGGGATGGCCGGTTGCTCCGGACTGCGCCGCCGAGGCCGGTCTCAGGCGGTAATCATAGGCGTATTGCGCGGCGTAGGCATGGGCATTGAAGACGCTGGCTTCCAGTTTGAGAGTCTTCGTGAAGCGGTAACTGATGTTCAGATTGACCTCCTGATAGCCCTTCGATCGCAGACTGTTGTCTTCAACCAGTGGATAACCGCCAGGCCAGCGGACCTGCAGGCCGCCATACCATGGCCCATGATCAGCAATGATACCAAAGGACCAGACAAAGCTGGGCGCGTTTGTCACATGGTGTCCGTCAATGCCGTAGCTGGCCAGATTTCTAGCCTGATAGCGCGCCTTCGCAAAAGACAGATCGGTAGACGGCCTTCCAACCAGAAAAGAGAAGCAAAGGGGGAGCGCTGGATAGTGTTGATGCAAAGCCAATCGTTGCGGACGAAGGTCGCCGTCACGTTCGTTGTGCCTGTCCGGAAACAGTAAAGCCATCTGATGCCTGTTCGGTATGACAGGAACAGGGCAGAAGCGTTCGCACACAGTTCTCCAGACGGGGAACCGCAATGCCCGACACAGCCGCCCCGGGCACCCCGCCGGTGGTTGAAACATGCATGGCAGGTCTCCTGGCTCATGGGTCATCGCGGCCAATCAGTCTTCCCGGAAATAAACGGTTTCCAGTGACATACAGGCGATTGGCAACTCGCCATTTACAGTTGCGGGGGCAGCGCCGGCATTATACCGGACTTCCCTCTTAGCTTCTTCCTGCAAAAACAGAATGAAGAACCATACAGAATGTACCAGAACTGCAATGACCTCATCATGTCAATGCTGGATACGCGTCGGCATTCCGGATGTTGGCCCTGATGCCTGCCAGTGAGTGTCGATTTTCCTGTCAGGTTGCTTGACGAAAGGCTGTCACGCTTGCACACTGGCAGCAGAAGGCAATGGATTCTGCCTGACCTTTCCGAAGGTCAAACCGCTCAACGGAGCTGATGATTCCTACCTCGCTAAAGAAGCGCCGAGGGAGGGGTCTGTCCAGAATCATGAGTCATCTTTTTTCCAGAAACCGTCATGCACAAAATCTGCTTCGACGGGGTGTGCATTATCCTGTGGCCTTGCGAGAAATCATGCAGGCATCCTTGCGGCCACGCCAAGAAAATAGCCGGATTTCCGGACAGCATTCTTAAGTCACAGGGAAAGTGGCCATGCGCATTCTCGTCATTCTTGATCGCCCTGAGACAGCGCTTTTCACGCTGGAAACAACACGTCTTCTTTTGAAAAAAATCCCTGATTCTGATGTCAGGATTCTTCATCCACGTGCTGCTGTCGATCCAAGATTCCAGTCACCGGATGAAGGTCTTCCCACTGTCGATGAAAGGACACGATTTGAGAGCGAGGGAATGGCTCGATCTTTTGCCTTGCACAAGATTTTTGAACAGTGGCTTGCCTCTTCACATCCATCGGGAGTCATTGAGTGGAGTGAGGTCTCCGGTGTCCCCCGAAAGCTTGTCGCTGATCAGGCCGCGCAGGCTGATCTGACAGTCCTGGGCCGTCCACTTGCCGATGATCCTGATTATATCAGACAGGCTTTTGATGGAGCGTTATATGATGCTCAGGCGACAGTGCTCATCACCCCGCTTCAGCACAGGCAGACTGTGGCGGTTCACCCGGTGATTGCATGGCATCCGTCATCCAGTCTGGATCAACTCATCCTTCAGGCGCGCCCACTGCTGGAACGGGCTTCCCGCGTCACATTCATTATTGGCGAAACACGGGAGAATGAAGAGCAGACACCGGAAATCGTTCAGGTTCTGCGTTCTGAAAATATCGAAGTTTCCGTTGATCGTTTCATAATTTCCTCCTCCATTGCCGGAGAGGAGATCAGAAAACGCGCCCTTTCAGCCGGAGGCGATCTTCTGATCATGGGGGCTTACACCCACTCGCATTTTCTCGAATGGCTTTTCGGTGGCGTGACGCAGGATATCCTTGCGCACGATACTCTTCCCATTCTGACGCACCACTGAAACAGAGTTCCCGGACCGGAGACAGAACAGGATATGCCCACAACCCTACTACCGACGATCCTTATTGCGCTGGGCGGGGCCGCAGGAACCCTTCTGCGATACTGGATCGGCCTCGCGATGGCGCGCTGGAGCCAGTCGCTTCCCTGGGGAACTATTCTGATCAATGTGACCGGTTCTTTCGCCATTGCTTTCTTCGCCGGGCTGACGGCGGGTGGCGGGCGTCTACAGGTCTCCGATACCGCCCGTCTGGTGTTCATGGTGGGTATCTGCGGAGGCTATACGACGTTCTCCTCCTTCAGCCTTCAGACACTTGATCTGCTCCGCAATGGAACTCCTGAACGTGCCCTTCTGAATATCGGATTGTCCGTCGCGCTCTGCATGATGTCTGTTGCGGCAGGGTATTTTGCTGCACAGGCTCTTAATCAGGTTCATTCCGCTGTGGGATGAGTGCCTGATCAGCCAGTTTTCCTCTGCGCCCTGCGATATATTTCTGCGTAACGCCCTGACCGCACTGGTTCTGTGGCCATCGCTGGCGGTGCGTCATGGATCGTGGCGTTCGCGGCGGGGGTGTTCGTTCTCCCCGCCGCTTTCCCCGCCGGTCTGGGTGGCGAACTTGCAGACCGGATGGACAGGGCCCGGCTGATCCGCATCCTGAAAATGTCCGAAATCCCGATCGCCTGCTGCTGACCGGACAGAAGGGAGCGACAGTGCCGGAACTTGGCGTGGTCGGACTGGCTGTTCTCTCATGCCATCTCGGATGGCATGTTTGTCACATAAATCTCACGATCAAAAAAATCATTCTTCACACGACAGTTTTCTGAATGGTCGATGGGCTTTGATGACAGCGCAGAGAGGGAGCCCTGCCCCGTTTGTCCGCTTCATGACAGAAGCCGCTAAAAATCCCTGTCTGATGGGCCTGATAACGTCGTTGTCGGCAAAGGAGTGTCACGATGAAACCTGTCCATAAAATAAAACTCTGGTTTGATTGAACTGTCGACGGTTGACCTTAAAACGTCATTAAAAATAGGTTGAGTATTGCCGAAAAGAGTTTCTAAGAAGCGTCCGGGATGACTTGATGAAATGATCATTCAGGCAGGATGTATATATTTACATTTTTTTGCACTATTTTGAATGATTCATTTCAACAGTTCCTGGCGACTCAACAGGCAGTGATGCTTTACCCGGATTCGAGGCTCCTCTTCCATCATGACGATCAACATATCAAAGCGGAATTTCCTGCGATCTTCGCTCGGCTCAGCTGCTGCCATGGCAACCCTTTCCACCTTCCCGCCGGCCATTCGCCGCGCGCTCGCCATCGATGCGCACAACGCCACGGGAACCATCATGGACGTGAAACACGTCGTGATGCTGATGCTGGAAAACCGGTCCTTCGACAGTTACTTCGGGACGTTCAGGGGCGTGCGTGGATACGGTGACCGCTTCCCTATTCCTACGCCCAACGGCGCCAACATCTTCTATCAGAACTATACGAAAAGCAGTGTCACAAGCACACTGATTCCGTATCATCTCGATGAGACAAAGGGCAACGCTCTCCGTGCAGGCGGCACGCCGCACACATGGTCGGACGCACAGGCCGCCTGGGATAACGGACGCATGAGCTCCTGGCCGACGGCCAAGACGCCGCTCTCGATGGGCTATTACGAGACATCGGAAGTACCGTTCCATCGTGCGCTGGCAGATGCCTTCACGATCTGTGATTCCTATCATTGCGGTATGCACACGGGGACAATCGCCAATCGTCTGTTCTACTGGACGGGCACCAACGGTCCGAACGGCATCAGTCCCATTGATGGCAGCCGCGTCGAAGTGGCGGGTCTGAACAATCAGTTCAACGGCGGAAACGATATCGGCGCGTCGACGACGGGATGGACCTGGACCACCTATGCGGACCGTCTGGAGTCAGCCGGTGTCAGCTGGAAAGTTTACCAGAGCCTGATCGACAATTTCGGCTGCAACGAGATGATGGGTTTCCGTCACTGGCGTGCCGCCATCGAAAAAATGCCCGCCGAGAGACGGCCTCTGTATGTCGGTGCGGAAGATATCACGCAGGATGTGACGGCGGCGGGTCCGTTCTACGATTCCAGCATTGACGATGCGCTCAGCCCGCTCGCCAAGGGCTTTGGCAACACGATGCCTTACGGTTTCCTTGAGACATTCCGTGAGGATATTCAGAGCGGCACGTTACCGGAAGTCTCATGGATCATTCCGCCATCCGCCTATAGCGAACATCCTTCTCCCTCCAGCCCGACACAGGGTGGCTGGTACATTCAGGAAGTGCTCGACGCCCTCACGTCCAATCCGGAAGTCTGGAGCAAGACCGTTCTGCTCGTGAACTATGATGAGAATGACGGCTTTTTTGACCATCTTCCGCCTCCATCAGCACCTTCCCATAACGCTGACGGTACGCTCGCCGGTGGCAGCACGCTCAGCGATGACGCCATGGCGGTGGAATACCACAACTTCACGCCGGCCACGTCCAGTCAGCCTGCGATAGACGGTCGTCCTTATGGACCCGGTCCGCGTGTCGCCCTGTGGGCGATCTCGCCATGGAGCCGTGGTGGTTTTGTCAATTCCCAGGTCTTCGATCATACCTCGACACTGATGTTCCTTGAACAGCGTTTCGGTGTGACGGAGCCACAGATCAGCGACTATCGTCGTGCAATCTGTGGGGATCTGACTTCATGCTTTGACTTCGTAAATCCGAACAGACGGGCGATCCCGACATTGTCCGGCCGCAGCACCAAGGATGACGCGGACAGTCTTGCCGTTGCCCAGAAGGCGGAAGCAGCGATTGCCGTTCCTGCCGCGACGACCGCCTCCACGCTGCCGAAGCAGGCGACAGGCGCCCGTCCTTCTCGCGCGCTTCCTTACGAACTGCATATCTCATCTCATGTCGATGTGAGCGAAGGCACGGTCACGCTTCACTTCACCAATACAAGCTGTGATGGCGCAGGCGCTGTTTTCCACGTCTATGACCGCAACCATCTTGATCTCGTGCCGCGCCGTTATGTGGTGGAGGCCCAGAAGGACATCAGAGGTGTCTGGACACCGACAGCGGACGACAGGGGCAGCTATAATCTCTGGGTGCTCGGTCCCAACGGCTATCACCGTGAATTCACGGGCAACATCACGGAACTGAGCAACGGCAGCCACCCCGAGATCGAGATTTCCTACAAAACGCGTGGCAGAGCGGAAATCCTTGTGCATCTGCACAACCACGGCCGTCACCCCTGCTCTTTCATGGCGACATCGGAAGCCTATGCAGTCGACGGGCCAAATGGTGTTCGCGTCGCACCGGGTGGCAGAGCCGAGCTTCGTTGGCCGGTCGAGGAAAACGGCAACTGGTACGATTTCACAGTGACATGCAGCGCGTCCGCATCCTTCAGGCGACGCTTTGCAGGGCGTATCGAAACCGGCGAGGATTCCATTTCTGATCCGGCTATGGGAGGCGGTCACGCAACAGGCCATCGTCCGCAGCCACCTCATCATCATGAGGACATGTGGCCTGGTTTCCGGGAAGAAGATCCCATGATGGGCCACCACAGTTTCTGATGACAGCACCCTGCAGGATGGAGCATCCGCTTCGTCCGGCAGGGGTCCCGGATTATTGTAAAAAAAAACGGCATCGATCCCGTGGGGGCGACGCCGTTTTCCATTTCAGAGCTGACTGACGGCCATCATCACCACCCATCAGCTCTACTGACACCATCTCATCAGATGGCGTGTTCCATCGCATAGGCTTCGCGATCACGGAGACTCTGCTTCTTTTCCAGCATCTCTGTATGACGGCGCGCTTCCGGCGAAACGCGGAGACAGAGCGTCAGTATGCCCGCGGCCAGATACAGGCCGGAGAAGCTCCAGATCACGCCTTCAAGACTCATGCCGAACCAGGATTCACAGATCCCGACAACAGCCGGACCGACCCAGGTGCTGGCGCCCGCGCCAAGGCCGAGGATGGACAGGGCGGCTGCCTTTTCCTTCGGGCAGATCAGGGGCATCAGGCCGGACATCGGCACGAAGGCTGCGACGGTGCCGCCATAGATGAAGCCTGCCAGAGCCGCGAGCGGGAAGTTGCCGGGGAACCAGAGCGGCACATAATAGAAGAGCGGAATGGTGATGCAGCAGCCGATGCATCCGCCAACTGCCACGACAAAGCGATGTCCGAGCTTGTCGGCCAGCATGCCCGCAGCAAGGTTGAACAGGATGTTGCCCAGAAAGATCAGTGACAGCAGATCGAGCCACTGGGCCTGCGAGAAATGCAGCACGTCGACAAAGAAGGCCGGCATGATCGCAAGAAACGCATATTCGGACGAGGTGTTGACCGTGCGGATGACACCGGCAGCGAGCGTCTTGGGTTCGCGCCATGTGATGCTGATCGAGCCGAAGAAGGCTTTTTTCTTGTCGGCTCCGGCAGGCAGGAGAGACCTGGAGCCCGTCGGTTCGCGGACGAACAGGAGAGCCACCAGGCCACCCAGAATGACAAGGCCCAGCGAGCACCAGAAAGTCGCCAGTTCACCGATATAGGGGATGGTGTAACGCGCGAACTGCGAGCCGAGCGTGGGGAGGCCGGCCGAGAAGGAGAACCAGAACCAGCCAGCGGCGGAGCCAAGCATGCGGGCCGGGGTCGCGGCGGCGATCCACACCAGAAAACCATAGGCGAACAGCGGGTAGGCGAAGCCGCGCAGCGTGTAGAACAGCAGCGTCATGGTCAGGTTGTCAGGTCCGAGACCCAGCGACAGAAAACCGACTTCGAGGGCGGCCCACATGACAAGTCCGGCCCACATGGTGCGGCGCGGTCCGTACAGATCGGAAAGGGGGCCTGCAAGCCATGCCGAAATCATGACGGTCACGCCATAGGTGGTGAACATGAGGTTCACGTCGCCCTGGGTATGGCCGTGGTGAAGCATGTAGGTATCGAGATATCCGGCCTCCACGCCGTCACCGACCATGAAAAGCAGCAGGCCGATGAAACCGAACAGCAGGGGCTGGGGGATACCAAGACGCGCGACGATGCCACGCTTTTCCGTAGATGTCTGAGGGGTTGTCCCTGACAAGACGCTTTCTCCTTATGAAGTTTTCAATTCACCAAGCGACACGGCACAGTTGGATGGAAACTCCGGGTGCAGGCGTGTGTGATGGATGGCGCCATGGATATGGCGTCACGGCTTGTGTTACGTACGGATCAGAGACATTCCCTGCAAGTACAATGAACGATCAATGCGCTTATCATAAAGAAACGCAGAGTCATTTTCAATT